>UQFW01000001.1 GCA_900540405.1 Candidatus Avelusimicrobium faecicola
CGCTCCGTTAAAAGCGGGAAAAGTGTGTGCGCCTGTAATCTCCCCATAAAAGCCGCCGCCGTTTTTTTATATACTTTGTATATGGTGCGTAAGATTTTTCAAGATAAATTTTTGCTTTATTTGACGCTGGCCGTACTTCTGTTGCGGGTGGGTCTCTTTTTTTATGTGATGGCTTTTAATCCGCTAGGGAGTGATTTTTTGCACTTCCCGGATTCGCTGTATTATACCGCTCCCGCCCAAACTCTGCTTACTTCCGGCCAATTAACGGACCCTTATTCTTTGGCGCCGCTTACGTTCCGCACGCCCGGCTACCCGGTTTTTTTGGCCCTCATTTATGCCGTAAGCGGCCAAAGCGCGTGGGCGGTAGTGTTTGTGCAAATCCTGCTCATTACGGCGCTAGTCCCGCTCGTATACCATAGCGCGGCGGTGTTTTTATCCAAAACGGCGGCGCGGGCGGCCGGCGTGCTTTGCGCGTTCAGCACGGTTTTAGCGGCGTATGCGTTCGCCCTGCTTTCGGACGTTTTATTTGCTTTTTTGCTGACGGTATTTTTGTTTTTTGCGCTCTGCTATATAAAAAGCGGAAAATGGCCGCGCTTATTGGCGGCGTCCCTCTTTTTGACGGCGGCAATTTTTGTGCGCCCGGTGGCTTATAACTGGCTCTATTTGGGGGCCGTGTTGGTAGGGTTGAAAACGTACCGCCAAGGGTGCCGAAAATGCGTGTGCGCGCTACTGGTTTTCTGCCTGCCCATACTGGCCTGTACCGGCGCTTGGCAATGGCGCAATTACCGCCAGGCCGGATATGCGGGGTTTCACTCCTCGGCCGCGTATAATTTGTATTTTTGGAATTTAGATGCCGTCGGCCACGCGCGCGGGCTCAATGCGCAAGGGGGCGATCAGTTATTGCATCAGGCACTCCCGGCCGGATTTTGGCAATTTTCGCCCACGCAAAAAGATGAGTGGCTGTTGGCACACGCTAAACCCATGTTGCGCAAGTTCTGGCCTTATAAACTGGCGCACGCGCCATATTGGTTAGCCAAAACATTACTGGGCGGTTCTTACACCCAAATCAGCCGTATTATAAGGGGAACGCCGCCCCTTTCCCAAGCGGAGTTTGACTATCAGCTGAACAAAACAACCGCGCTTCCCACGCAACATTTGCGCACTTGGCAGGACTACATCTTGTTGGGATTATGCGGCGCGCAAACCTTGCTTACGGCGTTATTGGCCGGATTGGGCGCAGTGATTTTGTGGATAAACAAACGGCGCGCGGAAACGGTTTTTTTAGGGTTGTTTGCCGGATATTTTTGGGCCATTTCGTCCGTATTTTTCGGCGCGGGCGGGCGCTACCGCCTGCCGTTTGAAACGGCCCTTTGCCTGTTGGGCGGCGCGGGTTTAGCGTGGTTGTGTTCCAAACTCCGCCCCCGCCTTAATCGTTAACACCCCGCTTTCCTGTATGCGTTCCAACGCCGTTTGCGCGGTAATGCTTGCCAGGCAAACAGGGTTTTCTAGCATACAGCGCTCTTGCCAAGTTTTAGAATAAAATTCACAATGGATGGGACACGCTTGCGAAGATAAATTGATATTTTCACTATATCCGAATACTTCCGCAGAAGTGGGACCAAAAAACACGCAACTGGGGCCCCCTCGCAACGCATGGCGCAAATGAACGAGCCCGCCGTCACAATCTATATGCAGGGCGGCGTGTTTGAGAAGAACTTTTATTTCTTCCAAAGAGGTTTTACCCACCAAACTGCTATGCGTATTCCCCAAGCGTTGGCCGCGCCCGCACCCCACTTCTACCAGTGTATAGGCCGGATACGCTTGCTTTAATAAATCTATCAGTTGACGGTAGTGGTTTAACGGCCACAGTTTGGTGCTTTCTGTCGTTTTTGCAAAGCCGACCTCTCTGTTTACCGTAATAAATTTTTTGGTTGTCAGCTCAAAGCGCGTCAAAGTGTCCGCCTCTTGGATTAAAGGTATTTCCCATAAAAATTTTTCCTGCAAGTGGTAGGCGTCCACCCAATCCGGCTGATGCCAACGCTTTATGCACGGGGAAAAGATATTTTGGGTGATCGCGTCTTTATAGGGCGTTAGAGCTATCAAGGGTGCGTGTTCTTTTTCAAAGGCCAGTAATGTGGAAACATATTCAGCCAAGGGTGCGGGCAAGCGTTCTGCGGCGGCGTATTGCACCACAGGCACCCGTATACACGTTATTTGTAAGTCATACGCAACGGCGTTTTGCTGGCGCGGGGCGGATATGTGACGCACAAACGCCGGGGCGAGCGCGGCCACCATTTTGGGGTTTTGAAAACAAACGTCTATTTGCATGGAGTGGTCAGTATTCCATCTTTTTTCAAAAGCGCACGCCCAGTTTAGGCCGATTAACAAATCCCCTAGCCCGCCTTCAAAGGTTAAACAAACCTGCAAGGGGGCGTTTGTAGTATTCGGGCGGGGTGTCCGCCACCACATCAGCCGCAAGCACGACAGCGCTAAATGCAGGGCAATTTGAGGGGCGGTGTGGTATTTTTCCGCATAGCGGGCTAATCGGGCCGATAAATAATTTAAGCCGGCCTTTATTTGCAACCTTTGCCGAAGCCAACGCCGGCTATCCGCCCGCTTGGCAAACAAGGCGGATTGTTCCAAAATTTCAGCGTCGCGTTCTGTGCGGGCCTGCCGCTCCGCCCGGGCTTTTATTTTAATTTCCGGATATTTTTTCAGGCAACTCTGCCACAACAGCGGCCCCTGTAAACAAAAGCGGAGGGCGTGGCTTAGACGTAAGAGCGGGTCCTGCACGTTTTTCCATACAAACAGCGTGCGGTTGCGTTTGGATAAAAATTTGGTGTAGGGGTTGGTTTTGCTTTGGATTGTGCCGCCGCATTTGTGCCGGGGGCGGGTATCGGGTGCGTATACAATTTTCCACCCACGTTTTAAGCCGCGGTATGCCAGGTCCGTTTCTTCCAACATATACGGGTCAAACAGCTCATCAAACCCGCCTAATTGTTCAAAATGGGCCCGTTGACAAAAGAAATAGGCCCCCTGTACGCCCCATGAAAAATAAGTTTCTTGCTTAGGAAGATTTTGGTTATAGATGTTTTGGGTAAAGCGCGGAAACCCGTGTTTCCAGTAAATCAGTTTTACGCCGTCTAACGGCTCCAACCGGCCGTTTGCCGCGGGCGCGGCTTTGTAGCCGGCGCAGGCCACGCAAAAGGCTTCGGGGCGCAGGTATTTGGCGGCCGTATTAAAAAACTCCGGCTCTAAAAAAACGTCATTATCTAAAAAGCAGAGCCAAGTTCCCTTGCTTTGCCGGGCCCCAAAATTGCGCGCGGAGCAGACCCCGCTTTTCGGGTTTTTTACAAAAGTAATGGCCGGAAACAGCGCGGGCCCCATTTGCAGGGTTTCATCTTGGGAATTATCGTCTACCACTATAATTTGAGCAGTTCCGTGGAAGTTTCGGGCGGCCGCCACTACCGTAGGCAAACACTCTTTTAAGTGCTTAAACCCGTTTTTAGAAGCAATTACAACATCTATTTGCATAGGTTTCTCTCAGTAATTTCATGGGTGGAAGGCTACCGCCCGCGCCGGTTTACACCGGGAAAGGAACCCTATATGCAAGGCATAAAAAACGGCTGAATAATGCCAAGTCTGAGAGAAGCCTTGCCATTAGACAGCCGTGGTTCCGCCCCTATACAGGTGCGAAACACTCGGCAGAAGATAAAGGGCTCATGACTTCCCTTTACCTTCTGCCTAAACCAGCTGCTTTTGGACTCTCTCAGCGCTTTGGATTTCTCCAAAGCCTTCCTATTCTTCATAGGATTCCAAAAACAGAATAAATTGTATCAGGCACAAAGCCTGTAATAATGCTAATTTATTGTAGCTTATTTTGCAACTATAAACAAAAACTATAAGATAATTCCGCCGCCAATTACAGGCCGAGGGTCAGGCTGTCTATCAAAAAGGCGGGCAGTTTGGCGGCAAGCATTTTTTGTTGGGTGGGGCGGAAATCGTATTCCTGGCGGATAAAACGGAACGTGCCGGCCGCCGTGTCCCAAATGCCAAACGAGGCCCGCGGGTCATTATCGCGCGGTTTGCCCACGGAGCCGGGGTTGATAACATAGCGCATGGCCGGGTCCAGCTTTACGGTAAAATCGGCCTTGCGGTTCAAAAAAATGCCACATTCTTCTGCGTTCCCGCGGATAAAAAACGGCAAATGGGTGTGCCCCACAAAGCAAATTTGCCCTTTCCAAAGCGGATAATTCACCTTAAATTGCGTACAGCTGGAAAAATACTCTTTAATGGGGTCCAGCGGCGTGCCGTGTACGGCGGTAAAATTTTTCCCCTGGTATTTTTTGGGCAGGGTGGCTACATAGCGCACGCTTTCGTCACTCATTTTACTGCGGCTGTAATCCAGGGCCAGGGCGGCCTCCCGGTTGAAGAAACTTTCCAGCTCCGGCAACACAAAAACGGCATCATGGTTGCCCATCACGCACACCAGGTTTTTGAGTGCCCGCACGCGCTTGACACATTCTTCCGGGTCCGGGCCGTAGCCTATCAAATCCCCACAGCAAATGTAATGGCTTACGCCCTCTTTTTTCAGGCGCTCCAAACAGGCCGTTAAGGCTTCCAAATTCCCGTGCGGGTCCGAAAATACACCGTACTTCACTTATCCCTCCGCCATGGATTCAATTTCTTCTTTCTTTTGCATGCCGGCCACGGTGCGGTCTTCCAAATTAACAGACATTACTTTGGATACGCCGCTCTCTTCCATGGTAATCCCATACAGCATGCGGGCCGATTCCATGGTGCGCTTGTTGTGCGTGACGACAATAAATTGCGTGGTTTTGGAAAACTCTTTAATTAGGTTTACATACCGCTCCACGTTGGCTTCGTCCAGCGCGGCGTCCGCCTCGTCCATAATGCAGAACGGGGACGGATTGTGCGTAAAGAATGCAAATAATAACGAGAGCGCCGTGAGTGTCTTTTCCCCACCGGACATAGACGAAATGTTGAGCAGTTTTTTGCCCGGCGGCTGGGCGTAAATTTCTATGCCGGTTTCTAGCAGATTTTCCGGCTGGGTGAGTACCAAATCACACTCGCCGCCGCGGAACAGCGTTTGGTAGATGTTTCTAAAGTGCATACGCACTTGGTCAAACGTGTATTTGAAATTTTCCCGCGTGGTTTGGTTGATTTTATTGATAGCGGCTTTTAAGTCTTTCTTGGCGGAGTCCAAATCCCCAATTTGCGTTTTTAAGAACGTGTGCCGCTCGGTCAGCGCGTCGTATTCTTCCGGCGCGGTCATATTAACGGCCCCCATATTTTCTATGCGTTTGCGCATCATTTTTACGCGCTCGTAATCCACGGGTTTATCGCCAAAATTCATAGCGGCTTCTTCCGGCGTGATGTTCCAACTTTCAAACAGGTTGTTTACAACCGTGGTGCGTTGGCGGCGCGCGTTGGAGAGGGCGTTTTCCAAATCGTTCTTTTTAATGGTTAAGTCCGCCTGTTGTTTTTTGGTGGTGTTGAGCGCGGCGGTTTTATCGCTGAAGTCTTTTTTAAGAGCTTCTAATTCTTGGCGCAGTTGGTGTTCGTCCAACTCCAGTTTGGCCAATGTGTCGCGCTCGCCGGACAGTTTGGCCTGGGTGGACAGTTTTTCGTCCGCCAACGCTTTTAAGCGCGCGTTGGAGGCGGCCATTTTTTCGTTGCGTTTGCCTTCGCCGTCCAGCAAGGCGCGGTATTCAAAATCGGTGGATTTCAAATCCAGCTCCACATTATTTTTTTTGATTTTTACTTCGTACAGCTTGGAGCTTAACGCATTAATTTGCGTTTTTAAGTTTTCGCCTTCCTGCTGTAAAACAGCTTTGCGGGAGGTGGCTTCTTCGGCTTGCCGCACCAGGCCGTCTTGTTGGGCTTTTAATTCGTCCAACGTCTTTTTTAAGGCTTCCGCGGCGTGTTTGCGGCTTTCCAACCGGGCCGTCATTTCCTGCTTGCGGGCCGCCGCACGGGCTAACTGGGCCTGCGTTTGGCGGACTTCGTTTTCTTTGTTGGAAAGCTCGTTGCGCACGGAGTTTTGCGCCAGTAATTCTTCCTGATATTTGGCGCGTTGTTGGCGCAAGGCTTCTTCCGCCTTGGAAAGCAAATCGTAATTAGCAATAATTTCTTTGCTGACGGCTTCTTCTTCCTGCGCGCGCTCCTGCGCCTGCCGCCGGACGGATTCTTCTTCCCCCCAGTAGGCTTCCGGCGCTTTTACGCCCGCGGCCCCGCCGGCCACAAAAAAGGCATCACGCACTTCGCCTTCCGCCGGGCAGTTGTATCCGCCAATGATAAAATTAATTAAATTTTCCAATTCCGGCGCATAAGTAAGCTGCGTTTTTAAGGTGCCGTTCTGCGTTGCCGTTTGCGGCACTTGCGGCAAAATAATAAATTTGGCGCGCGCCTTGCCGTGTTCTTTCAGTTTGGCAATCGCACTGTCTGCGGCGGCGGCGTTTTCACACAAAACGGCATCTAAATATTTGCCGAACGCATCTTCCACCGCCACCCCTAACGCGGCCGGATATTTTAAGGCTTTGCGCAAAGTACCTTTGATACCGCCGATACCGCTTTGCGTGACGGTTTGCACGCCCACCCAATAGGGGTCGTTTTTCCCTTGGGTTTGGATGAGTTCCAATTTGGCGGCCAACGCGGCGCGGGCGGATTTTACGCCGGAGAGTTTTTCGTTCAGCGCGGCGCGTGCGTTTTGCAAGGCGCGCAGTTTTTCTTCGTCGGCGGTGATGGCGGCTTTGGCGCTTTCGGCCGCGCGGCGTTTTTCTTCCAGCCGGGCGCGGATTTCCTGCGCCGCCTGTTCCAACCCGGCCAGGCCGCTTTGGGCCGCTTGGTTGGATTTTTCCAGGGTGATTAAATCTTCGTTTTCGCGCTGGGCGGAAGATTCTTCAATAGAAATTTTATTGGAAACTTCCATTTGGCGTTGCACCAGGCGCATGCGCTCGTTACTCGCGCGTTGGGCTTGCGTATCGGCTTGGCGCAAATCCTGTTCCAACTTTTGGGAAGAAGCTACTTTTTGGTTGTATTCGGCCTGGAGCGGTTCCAGCTCTTTGGCCACGGTTTGGAGCTGTTCTTTTAAGCGGGTGAGCGCCGGGCCGAGTTCCGCAATACGGCTCTGCCCGCGTTGGGCTTCGGCCCCGCTGGCGGCTAACTGGTTGGTTAGCTCCGCGGTTAAATTGTCACAATTTTTAATGGCGCCTTCCAACAAGCCCACCTGGTATTTACAGGCGGAAATTTTTTCGTTAAAGGCGCTGGCTTCTTTTTGTTTATGGGTTAAATTTAAGTCCAGCGCGGCGGTTTGCCCTTCCTGCGCGGAAATGCGGTTGTCCAAATCGGCCAGTTGCCGGACGACCGGGTCTAACTCGCCGGACAGGCGGGCAATCGTCTGGTCGGATTCTTTAATGGAACAAACGGAAATGGCAATTTCGCTTTCTTTTAGTTCTTCGCGGTAGCGTTGGTACAGGCGGGCTTTTTTGGCTTCACTGTCCAACTTTTTGATTTGTTCTTCTATGAGCGCCACCGTGTCGGCCAGGCGGGCCAAATCCAAATCCACGCGCTCCAACCGCTTGATACATTCTTCCCGCTTTACTTTATATTTGGATACGCCGGCCACTTCTTCAAACATTTCGCGGCGCTGTTCCGGCGAGGCCGCCAACACGGTATCTACCCCGCCCTGGTCAATAATGGCGTAGCCTTCCCCGCCGATACCCGTATCCAAAAACAAATCACGTATATCACGCAAGCGGCATTGTACTTTGTTCAAAAAGTATTCGCTTTCCCCAGTGCGGAAAATTTTGCGCGTGACGGTAATTTCATCAAAATCCAGTGGCAGTTGGCGCGTGGCGTTATCAAACACCATGCTCACTTGTGCCATATTTAAGGGGGCGCGTTTGGCGGTGCCGTTAAAAATAATATCTACCATGGAGGAGGAACGCAGGGACTTCCAGCTCATTTCGCCAATGGCCCAACGCACGGAGTCAATCACGTTGGATTTGCCGCACCCGTTCGGCCCTACCACGCAGGTAATGCCGGGCTCAAAATCCAGGCGGGATTTATCGGCAAATGACTTAAAACCGATGATTTCTATTGCTTTCAAATACATATACAGTCCCCTTTAGGCAGATATATTCCCATTATACCATTTCCCTATACCTTATATAAGGCAAAAAGCGGATTCCGCGCGCGCGGGGGAGGCTCTCTCGGAACATAGACGGAAAAAACTGCTTGCAAAGTATTCGTTTTTTTATTAGACTTTTTCTGTAAGACTGTTTTTCCTTAGAAAGGAGGATACTTCACATGGCAGAAAAAGTGCTTAAAGTTGGAATGGAACGCGAAGACGGCTTCCTGTACTACATTGATAAAGACGGTGATATTGCCCGTGTGCAAATGGCCCGCGGCGGCAAAAAAGGCGGTAAGCCGAAGAAAGTTGAAAAATGCGGCATCAAAAAAGAAAAAGGATATTTGTATTTCTTGGATAAGAAAGGCGATATCTCCAGAGCCAAAATGGTGAACGCAAAATAAATTTAAGAACCCCGCATAAGCGGGGTTTTTTATAGCTTTTAACGGAATACTTTTGCCCAAAAAGAAAATCTTTTTGTGCCAAAACGCCCGGCCAATGCCAAGAAAAAGTTTATTCTCCACCTCCCAGTGCAGTTGCAAAATTCTTTATCCCGTTGCAAATAGATGAATGCGCGTTTTACAACGGTGTCGTTTTCTAAACAGGCACCCCCTTTATTTAACTGCCGCAATGCACCTATTACACATCTTAATAAAGCAATAGCTACTTCCGGGGTTAAAAAGCCCCGCCGGGCAAATTCATCACATAAATAGAGCCGGTTGTGCAGAGTGCCGTGGTCCATGGTGTGTTTTTGTGAGGTAATACAGAAAGGAACTTCCCTCCTGTAATAATAATTGCTTTTAGGAACGGTATGTATGCGCTTTGCCGTCATAAAAGTAAGAATACTGAAAGACGAATCCTCGGCGGTGGCTCCGGTTAGAAATTTTATCTGCTCTTTTTTAATAAAATCGGCGCGGTATAATTTACCCCAAACCACGGGGTCATAATAACCGGCCAAAAAACGCTGTTTGGGCGTAGAACCGATGGGGCGGAAAAAACTGCTGCCGCAAAAGGGTTTTTGCCATTTTTTTGTTTGTTCGTTCCATTCCTTAAAGAAACACCGCGTTATATCCGCCTGATTTTTTTGGGCGGCGGAGTACAGGTCTTCCAAATAGGTGGGGGCTACCCAATCGTCTGCATCCACAAAAGCTAAAAATTTCCCGTACGCTTCTTGCAAAAGCCGGTTGCGGGTGGCCCCTACCCCGGCATTCGGTTGGTTTATAAAGCGGAAACGCACGTTGCCGGCCGCAAATTGTTCCAGGATTTTTTGCGATTGGTCTTTAGAGCCGTCATTGATACAGAGAACTTCAAAATCTGTAAAGGTCTGCTCTTGCAGAGAACGCAGGCAAGCGGGTAAAAATTTTTCGGCATTGTATACAGGAATTAATACAGATACGGCGGGGTGTTTCATAGGGATTCTCCTTGAACCCCAAGGAAGAACAAAAACGGCCATTTGCCCCGAGCCACATCACTAACCCGAAACAAACAGCCGTAGCCTTTTGCCATATAAAAATATGGCAAAAAGCATTCAACACAACCTATGCGGGTAATTAGTCCGCACGGGTTGTGTTTCAAAACGGCTGTTTTTGGAGTGATGTGTGCCGCGGTATACGGCGCATCCCGTTCTTCGCGGGATTCCAAAAACAGCTAAAATTGTACAGGGAAACGGCCCCTGTTTTATCCGGCACTAAAAACGAAAGAAATAGCACCTTTACCCTATCATAGCAAATTTATTTTTTAGGGGTTGATTTTTTTGTTCTCCGGCGTATACTACCAATAAGCATTAGCCACAGGGGAGGACATCAAATAACCGCTATTCTTGCCGGGTAGTATGCACCGCCTAAAGGCCGCCTTGGCCTGTTGAATGAGTTGTAAATTCCGTTAACGTCCGTACGCGTTGACACACCTTTTTATTAATGGTTTAATTAGTATACGGGGAAAACTCGCAATTCCTATACGGAGGCATTTTATGGATATTAAAATTACTGCCAAAAACATTAAACTCACGCCTGCCATTAAAAAACACATTAATGAACGCGTCAGCAAGATTGAAAACTTTTTTGACAATATTGTTTCTGTGCAAGTGTTAATTTCTGTGGAAAAGAAAATTAACCAACGCGCGGAAATTATTGTACACACCGGCGCCAAAACCACGCTGACCGCCAGCGCCGTGGAAGAAAACTTGTACAAAGCCATTGATTCCGCCGCTGTAAAAGTGGAAAGCCAGGCTAAAAAAGTAAAAAGCAAAGCGCAGGCCCGCAAAGTGGCCAAAAAAGCCGTAAAAGAAGTAGCCGAAATTAACCCGTTTGCGGACCATGTACTCCTGCCGCAGAACGACGTTAAATTCTCCGTGATTAAACAGGTGGAAGTTTCCCCGATGAACCCGGAAGATGCCGCTTATGAAATGGAACGCCTGGGGTATTCCTTCTGGATGTTCTTAGACGAAGATTCCAAACAAATCAACCTGATTTTCAAACGGTTGGACGGCACTTACGGTTTAATTAAACCGATTAAAAAGAAATAACCGGCCCCGCCGGGAGAAGGCGTTATAGCGCAATTTACAAAGTCTGTCACAGTTAGCGAACTGCTCCAGGTTAAGCGCCTTAACCTGGAGCTGGTTTGCGGCAAGCGGTATATCCACCGGGAAATTACGCAGCCTAGCGTAAACCGCCCGGGCCTGGCTTTGTGCGGGCATTTGGATAATTTCCGCGCCCATTCCGTGCAGGTGTTCGGCCAGGGGGAACAAGCGTTCTGCCAGCGGGCCAACAAAACCAAATTGCGCCAAAATGTGGAAAAATTATTGAGCGAAGGGTCTGTTCCGTGCGTGATTATGGCGGCGGATTTGGACCCTTTGCCCGCTATTAAAAAGGCGTGTTTAAGCGCGGATGTGCCCGTCTTAAAAACCTCGTTGGATTCGTCGGCCTTTTTGGCGGCGTTTTCCCGCTGGTTGGACGAAAAACTTTCGCCCGTCACCCATATCCACGGGGTGTTGGTGGGCGTAAGCGGCATTGGCGTTTTAATCCGCGGGGCGGCGGGTATCGGCAAGAGCGAATGTGCGCTGGAGCTGATTAAACGCGGACATATTTTAGTGGCGGATGACGTAGTGGAAGTACAAGCGCGGTGGAACCGCTTTTTGGTGGGCTCTTGCCCGGCCATGCTCCGGCATTATATGGAAGTGCGCGGCCTGGGCATTATAGATGTGGAGCTGTTGTTTGGGGTGGGCTCCACGCTGGACGAAATGAATATAGAGTTGGAAGTCGTCCTGACCCCGCCGTTAAAAACCGGCCTAGACCGCTTGGGGGTGGACCAAAAAACCACCAAAATTTTAGGGGTAGAAATACCGTCTTTAACGCTGCCGGTCACGCCGGGGCGCAACTTGGCGGTACTAATAGAAGTGGCCGCCTTAAACCAGCGGTTAAAATCTCAGGGGATATTCTCGGCCAAAGAATTTAGTAAAAAAATTCTGGACCGTATGAAAAAAACAGCCAATAAAGATGAAAAATAAACGCAAAATTTTTATTATTACCGGTATGAGCGGCGCGGGCAAATCCCAAGCGCTCAAAATTTTTGGGGACTTCGGTTTCTACTGTGTAGATAACCTGCCTTTGGCTTTATTTGGCAATTTTATTGAATATGTTTCCGGCCGGGCGGACTTAAATAATGTGGCGTTGGGCATTGACATCCGCGAGGGGGAAAGCCTGAAAGAAATGCCCAAACTGTTAAAAACCCTCAACCGCAACGATTTTGCCCCCAAAGTGATTTTTTTAGACGCGGGCGACGAGTGTTTAATCCGGCGGTTTTCCGAAACGAAACACAAACACCCCCTGCATAAAAAACTGGCCGCGGCCATTGCGCACGAGCGGCAACTGTTAAGCCCCATCCAGGTTTTGGCCGATAAAGTAATAGATACGTCCGACTTAAAACTGGGCGAACTAAAAGAAAAACTTTCTGCGCTGTTGGAATCCAAGCGGGAAGACGATATGCAAATTTCCGTAGTGTCTTTCGGGTTCAAACACGGCATTTTGAAAGATTGTGATATTGTAATGGACGTGCGGTTTTTGCCAAACCCGTATTACATCCCGGAATTAAAGGAAAAAACTGGCTTGGATAAAGCGGTGCAAGATTATATTATGTCTTTTAAGGAAACCGGCGAATTTATTGAAAAATTTGCGGACCTTATCAAATATTTGATACCAAAGTATATAAAGGAAGGTAAAAGTTATTTAACTATCGCCATGGGTTGCACGGGCGGGCACCACCGCAGCGTGTTTATGGCGCACGAGCTGGCACAACGCCTGCGCAAGGCGGGGCTGACGGCTTCCGAATTTCATAGGGATATAGGAATTTAATATATGGTAAAAATTATTTTAGTCACCCACGGCAATTTAGCCCGGGAAATGTTAAACACCACGGCGCAAATTATCGGCAAAACGCCGGACGATTTTGCAACGCTGTCTATTGCGGCGGCGTCTTCGGTAGAAGCAGAAGCGGCCAAACTGAAAGCGTTGCTGAGCGACTGCCCGGACGGCGCCGTGATTTTGACGGATATTTTTGGGGGCAGTGCCACCAATGTTGCGCTGACCGCCAGCAAAGATAACCCCAAATGCAACGTCATTACGGGGCTCAACTTGAGTATGCTACTAACCGCGGTAAACAACCGCAAAAAATTATCCGCCAAAGAATTGGCAGAAAAAATTGAAGCAGACGGCAAACGCGCCGTTATTAACGCCACGGAATTGTTGATTAAAGGATTATAATGCCTATCGTTTTCGCGCGCGTGGATGACCGGCTTATCCACGGGCAAATTGTGCAAGCATGGTTGCCGGAGCTGAACGTTGATGAAATTGTCATTCCCCGCTCTCCCAAAGCGCAGGGGAACTTCAACGAGGGGCTCCTGCGCCTTAGTTTGCCGTACGAATATGAATTAACCGTGTTGGATGCGCACCGCTGTAAAGATTATATAGAACATTCCGCCAAAAATATTTTTCTGTTGGCCGCCTCACTGGCGGACGTCATGCCGCTACTGGAAGACGGGCTAAAAGTAAAATCCTTAAACATTGGCGGTATGCACTTTAAGCAGGGCGCGCAAAAACTGGATGACAATGTGTTTTTGGACGAGCAGGATAAACGCCTGTTGTCTATTTTCAAAACATTGGGCTTAAATATAGAAACCCGCGCGGTGCCGAATTCTAAATCCATCTCGTTGGAGGCTGTATTGCCATGACCGCATCTATTATCGTGCTTTGCTTACTGGCGGCCTTGTTGGAACTGGATACTACTTACGCGGGGCAGTGGCTTATTTCCCGCCCGATTATCGCGGGGCCGCTGTTCGGGCTGATTACCGGGGATTTAATGGCCGGGATACAAGTGGGGGTGTTTGCGGAACTTTTGTTTGTGGATATTTCCCCTTTGGGCGGCATTATTCCGCCCAGCGGGGTCATGACGGCGGCTATCCCCATGATTTTGTATTCTTTGGGCATAGAGCTGTACTTCGGGTTTTTCCTGGGCGTACTGGCCGGTATTTTGTATGCCCAGTTGGACCGTTGGTTGCGCAAAACCCGCTTTAGACTGATGGTATTTTTGGAAAAAAACGCCGCCGCACATCCGCAGGCTATCGGCCGTACGGTGGGGTGGCTGTTATTAACGGTTTTTTTAATGAATTTGATTTTTGTTTCCGTTTGCGCGTGGATTTGCACCCAGTTGATGTACAACATTGTGGCGTATATTCCCATTAAGGCGTATGCGGCGTTTAAGTTTGCTTATATGTCGGTACCGTGGATTGGCCTGGCCACATTAATCCCGGCGTTCCGGTTGAAAACAAGGTAGCGTATGATGAATTTTTCCATGCATTTGCGTTTATTTTTACGCTCGTTTTTCTTACAAACGGGGTGGAATTATGTAAAATTCCAAAATTTAGGGCTCACTTATATTATGATGCCCTTTCTCACCCGCTTGTATGCGCAGGACAAAGAGGCCCTGCCCGCGGTGACCACCCGCTATTTGGACACCTTTAACACCCAGCCGGTGATGGCTTCCTTTTGCATTGGCGCACTGGCTAAAAAGGAAGAAGCCGTGGCGCAGGCCAAAAGCGTGACCGATTTTAAGGAGCGCGTGGCCGAATGGATAGGGGCGCGGCGCGGGCTTTCCATTACGGCGGCTTCTATTGGGGACCGTTTGTTTTGGGGCACCTTAAAACCGCTCACCCTGCTGTTGGCCATTTTTATTTGGCTGTGCCTGGGGGTCAACTTTTTTGAAATTGAATTATTGGAAAACCCACTGCCGCTGGATGCTTTTTGTGCCGGAGCCGCCGCCTTTTTTGTATATAACAGCGTGGCTTTGTTCGTGCGGTGGGAAGGTATTACCATTGGCTATAATTCCGACGAAAAAACCTGCTTCGGCCTGACTAAATTTGATTGGAACAAAACCATTTATAATGCCAAACGCCTGGGCATGGTGCTGGCGGCCGGGCTCATGTTGTTTGGGGTGTATTATTATTTCAAAAATTTAGCGTTGGATTTGCATTTTATTACCCGCGCTATATTGGTGTTGTTTTTTGTAATAATCAGTTTTTTAACGCGCAAATTAAAAGTGCCTAATATGTATTTGTATTTGGCGGCAGTAATTATTTTTAATATTGCGTGCTATTTATAAAAAGGGGAATTAAGTGATTACGGAAACTGTTAAAATTTCCAACCGTTCGGGCTTGCACGCCCGGCCTGCTATGATGATTGTGCAAAAAGCGGGCGAATTTAACTGCGATATTACTATTGCTAAAGAGGATGTAAAAGTAAACGCCAAAAGCATTATGGGGGTTATGATGCTGGCGGCGGAATACGGCGCCAGTATTACGCTGACGGCCGACGGTGCCGACGAACGCGCGGCACTGGATGCCCTCAAACAACTTTTTGACGAAAAATTTAACGAAGAATACTAAAGGGATGGGTATGTTTGTAATAAAAGGCGTAGGGGCCAGCCCCGGGGTGTCTATCGGACCGGCTGTTATTTTGCCGGGGGATTCTTTTGCCGTTGCCCGGCAGTATGTGGAACCGGGCGAGGCCAAAAACGAACTTGCCAAAATGAAAGCCGCCGTGGATAACACCATGCGCGAATTGGACAGTTGCGAAAAAAAAGTGCTTGCCACTTTGGGGCAGGAATACGCGCAGCTGTTGTCCACCCATAAACTCATTTTGCAAGACCCTACGTTGCACCAATCCGTACGCCATAAAATTTTGGATGAACATCTTTCGGCCCAAGCGGCTATTTTTATTACTTTGCAGGAGCTTGCCGCCAGTTTTGAAAAAATAGAAGACCCCTTTTTTAAGGAGCGCCGCAACGACGTTTTTGACGTGGGCAAGCGCCTAGCTAAAAATTTGGAGGGCGATAAGGGCGAGTTTTTGGCTTCCATAAAAAAGCCGTCTGTTTTAATTGCCCATAATTTGTACCCTTCCGATACGATTAACCTGCAAGAAAACCAGGTACTCGGTTTTTGTACGGACGTGGGCGGCAAAACAAGCCACACGGCCATTTTGGCCCAAAGCCTTAAAATGCCCGCCGTGGTGGGGCTTTCCAACGCTACTAAAAAAATCCAAAACGGCGATACCGTCATTGTGGACGGGGATAACGGCCTGCTCATTATCAACCCGGACCGCTACACCCTGGCCAACTATAAAAAAATCCAGCGGGAAAACAAAAAAGCGGAAGCGTTGCTGAAAACCATTAACCATTTGCCGGTTATCACGCAAGACGGCCACCCGCTAAAGCTGTTTGTAAATTTTGACCCCCGCACCGATACCAAAGAAAATAAAAAGCTGATTACGGACGGCCTGGGGCTGTTGCGTACGGAATTTTTATATATGAATACCCCCGTGCCGCCCACGGAAGACGACCAGTACCAAATGTACTTGTCTATTGCCAAACGCTTTGATATGCGCCCGGTCACTATCCGCTTGGCGGATTTGGGGGGCGACAAAATGCCGCAGTTCCCGCTGGACGAGTTTGAATTGGAACAAAACCCATTTATGGGGTGCCGGGGTATCCGGCTGTTCTTAAAAAACCCGGAACTTTTGCACACCCAACTGCGGGCCATTTTGCGCGCCGCGTGCGAAGTGCCCGCCCAAGTGCGCATTATGATTCCCATGGTGTCGTCGGTAGAAGAAGTCCGCCATGTGCGCGCCGCGTATGAGGCGGCCCTGAAAGCGTTGGAAACGCAGGGTAAAAAGCCCATCAACCGGGTGGCGTTGGGGGCCATGATAGAGGTCCCCGCCGCGGCCATGGCATTAGACGGCATGATTGGATTATTGGATTTTGTTTCCATTGGCACGAATGACTTGATACAATATCTAATAGCGGTAGACCGCATTAACCAGGAAGTGGCCCACATGTACGACCCTTGCCACCCGGCGGTTATCCGCACCTTAAATTTAATTATCCAAACTGCGCATAAACGCGGCAAGAAAGTAAGCATTTGCGGGGAGCTGGCCTCTGATTCCAAAATGTTGCCCTTGTTGTTGGGGTTGGAAATAGATGCCTTATCCGTCACGCCGCGTATGTTTTTACGCGTAAAAAACAACATCCGCAATTTGAATTTTGAAACCTGTTCCGACCTGGCCCAAGCTGCACTTTTAATGGGCAGTTCGGAAGATATACGCAATTTAATTGAGCAAAACAAAAATGAAGATTCGTAATTTTTCTATCGTGGCACATATTGACCACGGCAAAACCACCCTTTCGGACCGTATTTTGGAAGACACCGGCACCGTGCCCAAGCGCAAAATGCAGGCCCAACTGTTAGACGGTATGGACCTGGAGCGCGAACGCGGCATTACCATTAAAGCCAAAGCGGTACGCATCAAATATAAAGATTATATTTTGAACCTGATTGACACCCCCGGCCATGTGGATTTTTCCTACGAGGTGGCCCGCTCCCTGCGCGCGTGCGAAGGGGTACTGCTGTTGGTGGATGCCTCGCAAGGGGTGGAAGCGCAAACGGTGGCGCACGCCCATTTGGCCAAAAAATTAGGGCTTACCATTATCCCGGTCATGAACAAGGTGGATTTGTCCCAGGCGGATGCGGACTCGTCCGAAGAACAACTGTGGGATATTTTGGGCGAGCCCATTGAGGCGGAGCGCGTCAGCGCCAAAACCGGGCTGGGGATAGAACATCTGCTGGACCGCATTATTGCGGATATTCCCGCCCCGCAAGGGGATGAAAACGCCCCCGTGCGCGCCCTGATTTTTGACTCTTTTTATGATGCTTTCCGCGGCGTAATTATGTATGTGCGCATGGTAGACGGCACTGTAAAACCGGGGCAAACCATCCGGTTTATGTCGTCCGGCGCTACTTACAAAATTGAAGAACTGGGCTACATGACCCCCAAACAACTGCATAAAGACACGCAGTTAAGCGCGGGGGAAGTGGGCTATTTAGTGGCTGGCATTAAAGATATTCACCAGGTAAAAGTGGGGGATACCGTCACCCTGGCCGAGCGCCCGGCCCAAACGCCCTTACCAGGGTACGAAGACGCCAAACCGGTGGTTTTTGCCAGTATCTTCCCCATAGAAACTACCGATTTCCCGCTCTTGCGTACGGCGCTTGAAAAACTGAATTTGTCGGATTCTTCTTTCCACTACCAGAGCGAAACTTCCAAGGCACTTGGCTTTGGGTTTCGCCTGGGTTTTATGGGTATTTTACATATAGAAATTGTAAAAGAGCGTTTGGAAAGAGAGTTTAATTTATCGTTGATTGCCACCGCTCCAAACGTGGTGTATCACGTTAAATTTACGCCGCGCAAAACGCACCCGCAGGAGCTTTCCGCCTTGCCGGACGCGACGGACGACCCGGGCTATAAAATTATTGATAACCCGGCCAACTTCCCGCCGCACGGCGATATTATAGACATCAAAGAGCCCGTTATCCACATTACCATTGTCACGCCGGTTGAATTTATGGACGGAGTCATGACTTTGCTGAAAGAAAAACGCGGTACGTTTATGAATTTAGACCACCTTTCCAACCAGCGCGTTATTGTGAAGTATGAAATGCCCATGGGCGAAATGGTGATAGACTTTTACAACAAGTTAAAATCCGTTTCCAAGGGGTACGCTTCGTTTGATTACGAGGTGGCCGGGTTCCGCAGTTCGGACGTGGTACTTATGGAAATTTTACTGCACGGGACCCCGGTGGATGCGCTTTCCGTAGTGGTGCATAAAGACAAAGCCCAAACGCTGGGCCGCGCGTTGTGCGCCAAGTTAAAAGAGCTTATCGGCCGCCAGCAGTTTGAAGTAGCCGTGCAAGCCGCCGTCAACGGCAAAGTAATTGCGCGTGAAACGATTCCCGCCTTCCGCAAAGACGTAATTGCCAAATGTTATGGGGGGGATATTTCCCGCAAGCGCAAACTGTTGGAAAAACAGAAAGAAGGTAAAAAACGCATGAAGTCTATCGGCAGCCTGAACATTCCGCAGGAAGCCTTTGTTTCCATGCTTAAAATCAGCGAAGAATAACGCCGCCCCCGGGCCGGACGTTAAAATTTGGTAAAATATCCGTAATATGCTTTTAGAAGGAAAAACACTTGCCGCAACTATACGCCAAAGCCTGCCGGAGCGGGCGGAAGCCGTGCGCCGTAAATTGGGCCGCGCGCTCAAGCTCTATGCCTATGGTAATGCGGACGATTACGCCGCGTATGTGTATTTGCATAAAGAAGTGCAGGCCGCCCAAAAGTTAGGGGTGGAAACTAAAATTTTCCCCTTATCGGACGACATGGGCGCGGCGGCGTTTTTGGAAATGCTGACTAACGCTTCCAAAGACCCGGCGGTGGATGCCATTTTAATCGCGCGGCCGTTGCCTGCGCAGTTGGCGGCCTGCGGCTACGAGCGCGTACTGGCGCCGGAAAAAGATATAGACGGTATGTCTTGCGCCAATATGGGTAATTTGTTTTTGTGTAAAACCTGGCAGGAAGTGGAACAACTCCCCGGTTTTGTGCCGTGTACGGCGCGGGCCGTGGTGCGGTTGCTCCAATACCACCATATTCCCTTGGAAGGGGTGGAAGCCGCGGTAATCGGCCGTTCCCCCACGGTGGGCCGGCCGCTGGCGCATTTGCTGACGTGCCAAAATGCCACGGTAAAAATCTGCCATACCAAAACGCAGGATTTGAAGCAGTCCTTGGCGGGGGCGCAGTTAATTTGTTGCGCCGCCGGCAAAGCGGGCCTGTTGCGCGCGGATATGGTGTGCGGCGGCAGTACGGTGATTGATATTGCCACCAACTTATCGCCCGACGGCGCTTTGTGCGGGGATGCGGACAGCGCCGCCCTGCTGGCTAAGGGGTGTAAAGTTTCCCCGGTGCCGGGCGGTGTGGGGCCGGTCACGCTTGCGTGCCTGCTGGAAAACATTATATTATCAGGTGAGAGGAAAATTTAAGGAGAATCTATGAAAACATTGTCCCAAGTGATTGCGTTGTTGCTGTGCGCAGGGCTGTTGGCCGCCTGTACCAGTAATGCGCGCAAAGCAAAATACAACCGCAAAATTTATTTGACGGAAGAAGATTATCTGTCCGACTTGGCCCCGCAGGCCGAAAGAGAACGCCGCGAGGCGCCGCCGGTGGCGGAATCGGAATATATTTTTAATTTGGAGCCGTCCCCAGACCAAAAGAATATTTATTTTTATGATGACCGCCAACAGCCGCAAGTGCCCGGCGTGCCGAACGACGGGGACTATAAAAAGGAAAAACGCCTTTGGCAAAAGCCTAAACGCTATGCCCCGGGCGAATACGGCGCCGCGCCGGCCGAGTCCGCCACGGAAGAATCTGCCCCGGCGGATGATGTGGGTAGCGAAGAATACGATTAAGCCTTTGTTTGAGCCCGGCCTAAAATCCGGCCGGGTTTTACGGCTGAAAAACGCATAACGCCCGGTTTAGGGGCGTAATTATAAAATTTGCTAAAAGGTAGTTGTTGCGGCATACAAGCCATACCGCCCTGGGCGGTAAGTGTATGCCGGCACTTGGGGCAAAAGGGGAGTTTTGCTTTTTTGCAAAAAAAACTTTCCTTTTGGCTTAAATTCTGTATAATAAGGGATATACTGCTTTTTTATACATACAAATTGGAGGATAAATGAGAAAGTTTCTCGTTGCAGTTTTGTTCGTAATGCTTGCCCCCTTGTTTGCGCAGGCACAAAATATTCAAATGAACTGGGACGGCCAAAATCATTACCGTGAAATTACGGATGATTCCAACGATAATAAATCGTTGGCTATCGTCGGTGCCGGTTCCATAGATACCGGGGCGATTGATGGCGCTTCCATGACGGTCAACGGCAAAAAAATCAATATTAATACTGATGCGGTGGCCAAAAAGGTTTATGACTCGGTGGACCGCTCCAGTGCCGAGGCTATTACCTTTGGTATTCCGGTGTCCGGCACAGAAACCATCGGTTCGTATGTGGCCGGTGGTGCCGCGTACAGAAATAACGTCACCAACAGCTCCGTAAGCATGACGGGCACTACCTTGCAGGGTAGAGATGTAATGGGTGGCGCTTCTTTTCTGTTAGACGGCTCGGCCCGCTTGGGCGATTTTTCGGCCAACAATAACTCCGTCACTATCAGCGGCGGAAGCCTTAGTTTTTATAATTATACCGCCCCCGGCGCCACGGCCCCTGAATCCTATGGCGGAAATGTATATGGCGGTTATACGATGTTTGCCAAAGGCACGGCCAATAATAACACCGTTATTATTAAGGACGGCGCTAACGTGGCGGGCAACGTTTTCGGCGGTGTGACAGACCCCCGCTTAACGGACGAAGACCAACAAAAAACCAATATATTAGATACCAGAGCCAACGGCAACTATGTATTAGTGCAAGATTCTACCGTAGGCGGTATGGTGTCTGGTGCTTTAGGCGCGGCTACCGCTAACGATAACACCGTTATTATTGATAATTCTAATGTAGGTTCGGCGTTTGGGGCCTCTATTGGCAGAGGTATTACTAACGGTACGGAATCTGTTGTTAATATGAACAACAACACGGTTATTGTCAAAAACGGCAGTACGGTGGGCACCACGGCTATGGCTGTTATGAACCAGTCCGTCAACGCGCAAGGCAATACCATGACGTTGGATAATTCTACTATGGCCAACGGCGCGGCTTACTCCGTTTTGATGTATTTGGGCAAAGACACTTCTGGCGGCCTGGTTCAATCCGTGGTAGCCAACAACACCTTAAACCTGAATAATTTAACCAGCACTTTTAAGGAAGTGGGCGGTTCTCTCAACTTTGCCGGTACCTCCAACGGCAACACCGTAAACATCCTTAAATCTAATGTGACTTTAACAAATGCCAGCCGGAAATTTTTTGACGAGCAGTTGGATTTTACTAAGTTAGCCGCGGCCAACCTGTTGCCTGCGGATGTTCCTGCGGATAAAGGGCTTATTTTTGGCGGTGCCAGCATGGACTATACCGCCACAACCAACTCCACCCCGTCCCCCGAGGCACCGGAAGAAAAGGCGGTTGCCTTTAACGGTACGAACAGTGACGGCAACTTGGTAAATATTGCGGGCGGTGATTCCGTAAAAACCGTAGATGCCAACGTCTTCGGCGGTTTCTCGGCCTATATCCGCGAAGTGGATTATAAAACGGTGGACGAATCCGGCGTGATTGAAACGGTTAAGAAAAACGGTTTAACCACCACGACCACCTCCTCCGACCCGGCCGCTGAACCCACAGAGCCGGAAACGGCCGAAAAAGTGGATAATATCCATTCTGCCTCTAACAATACGGTCGTTTTGGATAACGTAAAATTTAAGGGTAAAGTATACGGCGGTTATGTGTATGGGGCGGAGCTGAAAGCAGAGAATATGCGCACCCAAAACAACACCGTTATTTTGCGCAACAAAGTGGAATTGGACCCGACGGCCGTTATTTACGGCGGAAACAATGGCATGGGTCGCACCACCAACCAGCTGGTCTTTGACCGCACGATTGGTACGTTTACGGATAAAAACCAATTCCGCAACTTTAACTCGTGGTGGACGATTAACGCAGACTTTAACACCAAGTTGAATTTTAAATTTGACGTCCACGCCAGAATGTTGTTGGATAAATCCGCCATGAAAGAAGGTTCTGAAGTCGTAGTCACCACCAAGACCGACGCATCTTTAACAGGCATTGAGGAAGGCGGCGTGGTGTATGAATTGTTGGATAGCGGCATTGTGCTGACCCAAAAGAAAGTGGGTGTGTTCTCCTATTCTTTAACCCCCACCAAAGAAGGCACCGGAAACTTGGTCAACTGGACTTTGACCAGCACGAAAGATAAAGCCAATGCTGAAGTTTACGGCCAGTTGCCGTTAGTCGGTTTGGCGTTAATCAGCGAAGGGCCGGAAATGCTTACCCAAACCTTAAATGATTTGTGGCAGAGCGAAACCGAACAGAACACCTTTGTCAACGGTGGCTACCACCACACCCGCTATAAAACAGGCAGCGGCTTTGATTTGGACTCCGGCCTTATGCAAGCGGGCGCTTGGAAGAAATTTACGAACGATTGGGCCTTAGGTCTGTTTGCTAAATATTCGGGCGGCTCTTACGAAACCTACCCGATTAAAGTGACCGGGGATGCCAGCGTGTACGGCGGCGGGTTGTTGACCTCCTTGCGGTATAGCGAAACGGGCCGCTTGGAAGCCACCGTGGAAGCCGGGTATGTGGACGCTAAATTCCAATCGGACGAATTGTTATCCAGCTTTAAGAGCAAAGGAATGTATTACGGCGCCAGCGCAGGCTTTGTGGAAAACCCGTTGGATGATTTGAGCATGTTTGCCAACTTCAACTGGAAACGCAAAGCGTCTGACGATATTACCGACGATTTGGACCAGAAAATTGAATTTGACACCTTGCAAAGCATGGCCCTGCGTTTCGGCGGTGACTATACGTTCAACTCGTGGGACTTAAACGGCGTAATTCCCGCTATCGGTGCCAGTGCCATTTACGAAATGGACGGCAAATCTACCGTGACGGTGGAAAACGTAAAGAGCAGCGAAGCCTCTATGAAAGGTATGAGCGGGCGCGGGCAATTAGTCCTGTCCTATCATAACAAAGATACGTTCCTGCCGTTGCACTCCGTACTGACCGTTTACGGCCAATTAGGTAAACGCGAAGGTTTCGGCGGCGAAGTGACGATTGCGTTTGAGTTCTAAAAAATCAAACCTCTGTTTTAGTAAAGGCCCTTCGGGGCCTTTGCTATTTTAGGCCGCCCTTTGTCCTGCGGCGCCATTCTTTTATACCCGCTTAACGGCGGGTTTTTTGTGCCCAAGGGGCGGGTATCCCCTAAAGTTATATTTTGGGCCCCTTATTTGACATTTTGGCTTATAACCACTACAATAATAGTAAGGAGCCCCCCTTATGAAAAAACAAATCTTAGTAGGTGTCGCGTTCTGTTCCCTCTGCCTAAATGCGTATGCGTTTAATCCGGCGGCCGAAAAGGCCCAGGATGCCCAACCGGTGTCTTGCAATATCCCGGCCATGTTAAATGATGCCAAAAATGCCCAATGGTTTAGGCCCCAATGTATCCGCATTTTAGCCGCCAGTGAAGCCCGCGGAAACCTGAACCAAAGCCAGAAAGCGCAATTAAAAGAAGTGCTTGTGCCCGCCTATCAAAACATTATGGAGTATTATTCTGTCCGTTTGGATGACGAAAGGGCACAAAAAGAAGCGCCCCATTTTATGGAGTTAAACAAAAGCCTGGCGCTGCTAGCGGATGAACAAGGCACCTATGGTTTAACGCCCGGAACAGGGGTTTACCGGCTTAAAAAAGACAAAAAAATAGAAGGCAGTTCCAAAACCGTAGAAGTTGTGGGCCGGAAAGCGGATGTTAAGATGGGCAAGGCCCCGCTGTATAACCTGCTAGTTAATGTGGATACAAAGGTTTCTTTGGCCCAGCAATCCCAAGCGGAAAATGCCGCCCATCTGCGCAAAAGAAAACCGGGCGAGCTGACAGCCGGGCTGCCGAAAGACTCCCGGGGGGAGACGTTCGCGCCCGCGTTTGATGTCCGCCATTTGGAAAATGTGTTTTGTTTTGACAATGATGCCCAATTAGAAGAAAAAGATTTTGTTTTTGATATTCACCTTTTGAACGATATGTTAAAAGAGCGGCGCGATTTTATGCCGCTACTGAACTTTATGGCAGAAAACGCCTCTTTTAACAAAAATCATCCCAATTATATTCCGCCCCGCTTTGTGCGGTTGGTACTAGCCTATCATGCGGAAAATTTGGCACCGAAAGAAGCCTCCCAACTGGTTAAGTATGTGGCAAACCCTAAATATGCGCCGGATTTCCGCTTTTTGGCGGGCACGGTAGCCTCCGCGTATGCGTATTCTAAGGGGTCCAATGCGTCTTACAAAGGCAAATTCCGCTACTCCCCCAAAGAGGCCGCCGCTATTATGGGCGTACTGCAACAGAAAGCCACCGGCGCCCCCCAGGATGCCGCGCAAGTGGAGCTTTTGAGCCGCCGGGTGCGCCCGTATATGAAAGGGCAACTGCTTCTTCCCGTGGAAAAAAACAAAAAAGCCGAGTGGCTGAATGGGGCAGCGCTTACCAGGGCGTTGGCCACAACGATTACAAGCGAAGAATTTATTTCTTTGGCGAAGGCCAGCGCGCCGGAAAGCCTGCTTGTCAGCGGGGGAATCTTGGTCCTTGGTGGCGCGGCTCATGCCGTTTCTGAGGCGTTTTCTCCCTTGTACCGCAAGCAATTTAAGGAGTCGTTAGAGAACACCTTGTATGTGGAAGTGCCGGAAAAATATATCCCCGCCAGCACGGCTGAAAATATGGACGATTATGAGGTAGTCAACGGAAACATGCTTATTCCAACGACGGACGCCGCCGCGCAAACCCGGCAGGCAAAGGCTGTACTGGAGGAAATTTTTGGAAATGTAGAACTGGACGAGGATGGCGAGCTTATGCGGATGGCTCCCGTTATTTGGGATAAATTTACCATGGCCCGCGTGGGCACCAGCGCCACCAAACTGGAAGCTGAAAAAGAGAAGGAGCCTACCTGCCATTATGATGACAAAGTAAGTAAAAACCTCCATATTCCATTATATTTGGTTGGTAATTTATTGAACCCGGGGGATAAAACTACCCGGTTGCGGGCCTGGCAGTTGCGTAGCTGTTTGGCTAAAAGAGGGTATTGCCCGCCCTTAACACCCGGGCAGGAAGAAGGCGCGGTGTCCAGTTGGTTTTTGGGGTGCAAAAACACCCATTTGAACCGTGTAAAAGTGAGCGCGGAATGTCGGGCAGATGCACAAGAATTGAACCGGATATTCAAACAGCTAACTTCTTTTAAGGATAATAAAGGCCGGAGATTGTATGCGCGGGCGGTTTATTATCAGGGTAAATGGGTGGCGGAGGCAGAAATGGGTGTTTTTTCCAGAGGGCCGTTGGTAGACATGTTGTCTTCATGGATACAAGATGCCATTTTGAATAACGGTAAATTGCGTATAACCGATGGGCCGGAAAGTATCGGCAAAAATTATGTATACCGTAATGGCACCCATGAACAGAGCACCCGCTATCACTTTTCAGAAGAAACAAATGAAATCGGTAAAGGGGGGAAGTTGCAGCATTTCCATTACGAGGAAATTAAACCGTACGCCTATACATATAATAAGCAGATGTATAGGGGTATTTTCAAATGCAACCACAGCATTGTGTATCAGCCTAAATAGGGCGTGATGACCGGGTGCGGGGTATTAAAATGGAGTTCCGGCCCGGGGTTTAGAATGGTTTTTCTATAAAAATCTGCCGCCCATGCGCGGCAGATTTTTTGTCTGTCTTGCGTTTGCGGGCCCCGGTTGGCGGTAGCGCTCTGTTGCGCTTGTAAGTGTGATACTTAAAACCACGCAGGAATGGGCACTATGGCCCAAAATTGGGCGCGCTGTTGTTGCGTGTAGAAGTGATACTTAAATCCGCAATATGGGACGTATAAGGGGAAAATAGGTATCTGGCGGTGGAAAATTTTTTTCAAACAAAAAACCGCTTATTCTAGGCGCAAGCGAGGGAGGAATACTGTGGGCACTCGCGCGGCAGCGCGGAGGTATCCGACCAAGCGCGCAACAACGAATAAACGGTTTTTAGGAAGAAAAATGGTGCCCAGTATAGAGATTGGCCACAAGTCGCCTCGTTGACCCTCGGCGCTCGCGGCCCCGCCTCGCCATGCTCGCCTTTCGCGTTGCTCAAACTCGCATAAGGCTGCGGCTTTCAATCCCTAACGCGGGCAAAGCAGTTTGCCCGCTTACGGGCACAAAAAAACCACCCTTTCGGGTGGTTTCTAAATGGTGCCCAGTATAGGGATTGAACCTATGACCTTTCCCATGTCAAGGGAACGCGCTACCGCTGCGCCAACTGGGCTTAAATTTGTTTGACTACTTATTTATTATACAAAATAACCCGCCTTAAATAAAGAAAATCCTTTATTGTCTGTCGTAAAGCGCACCGAAACGGCCGGCCGTTCCGCACACCCCACCCGCCAAAATCCGCTCCGCTCGTTTTGCCTGCGTTTATTTCATGTCGGATAAAACGAACACAAAGAAACCCCCGGTATAGCCGGTGGCAAAAACACGACAATTAAAATAACGCCCTCTTGCTTGCGTAAGAAGGCGTTATCTATATTTGGTATCCCAACTTGGATTTACAGTTCGTTTTGGGCGAGGACCTCTTTTAAGGTTTGGGCGGATTTTTGCAGGTCGGCCGTTTCCTGCGCGTTAATTTCCAGCGGAACGTGCGTTTCTACGCCGTTGCGGCCCACAATCGCCGGCATACTCAGCGCAATATCCGTAATGCCGTATTGGCCTTTCATCAGGGCGGAAATGGGCAGAATGGATTTCTCGTTGCGGACAATCGCTTCGCAAATGCGGCGCACCGCCATAGCAATCCCGTAATAAGTGGCTTTTTTGCGTTTGATAATTTCGTACGCGCTGTTTTTTACTTCGTCGGCAATACGTTTCATGGCTTCTTCGTGTTGGAAGTATCCGCGCATTTCGCAAAATTTGTTTAGTTTAATGCCGGACACGTTGGCACAGCTCCAAGCGGCAATTTCGCTATCGCCGTGTTCGCCGATGATAAACGCGTGTACACTGCGGCTGTCTACGTCCAAATGTTGGCCCAGGTTATATTTCAGGCGGGCGGTATCCAAAACGGTGCCGGAGCCGAACACGCGGTTAGCCGGCAAGCCGCTTAATTTAATGGCTACCGTGGTTAAAATATCCACCGGGTTGGCTACCACCAGTAAAATCCCTTTGAAATTAATTTTTTTAATTTCCGGCAAGATGGACTTAAAAATAGCAATATTCTTTTTGACGAGGTCCAACCGGGTTTCGCCGGGTTTTTGGTTGGCGCCTGCGGTAATTACAATCAGGCCGGCATCTTTCAGATTTTCGTAATCTCCGGCGTAAATTTTCATCGGTTTGGCAAACGGCAGGCCGTGGCTGATGTCCAGCGCTTCGCCTTCGGCGCGGGCCTTGTCGGCATCTATCAGTACCATTTCGGTAAACATCCCGCTCTGCATTAAGCTAAACGCTGTGGACGAGCCCACAAAGCCGCAGCCGATAATGCCAATTTTACTAAAATTAATATAATTTGTTTCCATACTTTTCCTTCCCCCTTGGGGTGTTTGGCCCCTCTATACTATTATATAAAATCCGTTTGGGGCGGATTAGGCCGAAAACAGATTAGGCCCTTACTTAAAACGCCAACTGGTGCCTAGCGTGTTTTCTATAAATTCCAACAAGGCCCGGTGCAGAAAAATAGATTTGTGCGTGCGCACCAATAATTTTTTCGTCGGGTCGGCCTTGGTGGGTACTTCCAAAAATACTTGTGTGGTGCCTTTGGTCATATCCAAATAAGTGCTTAATTTTTGCAGTTGGTCTTTGGTATATTTGGGCGGAAGCTCCACAATAAATTCTTTGGCGGCGGTGGCTAAAACGTCCGTCACACTGCCCACGCTTTGCAGGGTCAGTTCGCACCGGGCGCTTTCGTCGTCCACGTTAATCTTGCCGGAAAAATTCAAAATAGCATTGGGGCCTAATTTGTGCCCGAATTCCTCAAAAGTGCGCGCAAACGCATTGACGGGGAGCGAGCCGGTGCAGTCTTCTATCACAAATTGGGCCCATTCCTTTTTTTGTTTATTTTGGCGCTTTTTGAACAGCGTAATAATGCCCAGTACATTTAAGTTGCCGGTGGCTTTGCCGTCCAAAATATCCCGGATAGGCGTGGCATGCAGTTGGGCCAAATGCTCTTGGTATTTGGCCATGGGGTGCCCGCTGAAATACAGGCCCAGCACTTCTTTTTCAAAGTTGAGCAGTTCGCTTTGGGTGAGCGGGTGGACGCGCTGTTTGGTTTGCGGTTGTTTGACGCTTAACATCGTGCCGAAGTCGTCCCCGAATAAGCTGGCTGTGTTGTTGGCTTGCTTTTCTTTAGCTACCAAATGGGCGGTATCTACGGCTTGGTCTATCCCGGCCAGCAAAATCGCGCGGGCTTCTTTGGGGTCTTTGTCCGGCAGTAAACTATCCAGTGCGCCCGCTTTGGTTAAACTTTCAATGGTTTTTTTGTTGGCTTGGAAAATATCAATCCGGCTGCAAAGTTCGTCTAACGATTTATACGGCCCGTCTTTTTCCCGCTCTGCCACAATGGATTTACACCCCTCGGAGCCGGCGCTTTTAATGGCTTCCAACGCAAAGCGGATACACTCTTTGCCGTCTTTGGTTTCTACGGAGAACTCCGGCTGGGAGGCATTTACATCCGGCGGCAGAATTTCAAAACCCATTTTTTTGGATTCTTCCAAATAGGTGACGATTTTGTTTTCTTTATCGTCGGAGCCAATCGCGTTGTGGCCGATTTCGTTCGTCAGCGCGGCGCACATAAATTCTATGGGGTAGTTGGCCTTTAGGTAGGCCGTCTGGTACGAAACCAACCCGTATGCAAACGAGTGCGATTTGTTGAAGCCGTATCCGGCAAAGGCTTTCATCTGCTCGTAAATATGGGAGGCAACTTTTTCGGAAATATTATTGGCTTTGCACCCTTCCACAAATTTCTTGCCGAATTTTTCCATAACGTCCAGTTTCTTTTTACCCATGGCTTTGCGCAGGGTGTCGGCCTCGCCGGGGGTAAACCCGCCCAGCGTTTTGGAAATTTGCATGATTTGTTCCTGGTATACCATACAGCCGTAAGTGTCTTTTAATACGGATTCCAAAAGCGGGGTTTCGTACTTGATTTGTTCCTGCCCGTTTTTGCGGCGCACGAACATATCCATCATGCCGGATTCCATCGGCCCGGGGCGGTACAAGGCCACCAAGGCGGAAACGTCGCTGAATTGGGAGGGCTGCAACTTTTTAATTAAGTCGCGCATGCCGCCGCTTTCTAACTGGAAAATACCCAGCGTTTTGCAACTGGAGAGCAGGTCATACGTTTTTTTGTCGTCCAGCGGGATTTCGTTAATATCAAATTTGGGGTCATGGCGTTTGCGAATCATCTTTTCCGCATTATCAATAACGGTTAAGGTGCGCAGACCCAAAAAGTCCATTTTTAATAAGCCTAAATTGGAACACGGCTCCCCTTCAAACTGGGTGGTAATGGAATCGCGCGCCCCGCGGGAAAGCGGCACATATTCGGACACCGCGTCTTTGGTAATCAGCACCCCGGCGGCGTGGATACCCGTATGGCGTTTGAGGCCCTCCAACTTATGGGCCATATCAAACAGGCGTTTGCTTTGGGGGTTGGTGTCAATTTCTTTTTTAAGCTCGTTGATTTCCAAGGCTTTATCCAGGGTCATTTTGGGGTCGTTGGGAATCATTTTGGCAATACGGTTGGCCTCGGCTACCGGTATGCTCATGGCGCGGGCGACGTCTTTTAAGGCCAGTTTGGCTTTCATGGTACCAAAGGTAATAATTTGGGAAACGCGGTCATGCCCGTATTTGCCGCGCACATAGTCAATCACGCGCCCGCGGCCCGCGTCCGACATATCAATATCCAAGTCCGGCATGCTTACGCGGTCCGGGTTCAAAAAGCGTTCAAACAGCAGTTTGTTTTTGATAGGGTCCACGCGCGTAATATCCATACTGTACGCCACCAAAGAACCGGCGCCGGAGCCGCGCCCCGGGCCTATGGGAATATCGTTCGCGCGGGCCCAGTTGATAAAGTCCTGCACAATCAGGAAGTAGCAGTCAAACCCCATGGTAATAATTACATTAAATTCAAATTCCAACTGTTTCCAATAGTCGTCCGGCACGTTGCCGTGCATTTTTTTAACCAGCCCTTTGCGGCAAATATCCTTAAAATATTCGGCCGAGTTGGGGAACTCTTTGGGGATTTCAAAATTCGGCAAAATAAAGCCGTGTTTGGGGAATTCCAAATTGCACTTTTCCGCAATTTCCAGCGTGTTGGCGCAGGCTTCGGGCGTGTGGGCAAACAGCGCGCACATTTCTTCCGGCGTTTTGAAATACAGCTCGTGCGACATTTGCAGGCGGTCCGGGTCGTTTAAGGTTTTGTTGGTGGCTACGCAAACGGCTACGTCGTGGGCTTCCCAATCTTCTTTTTTCTCGTAGTGGCAGTCGTTCGTGGCCACAACGGGTATGCCCGTCATTTTGGCAATATCTTTTAAGATGGGTAAAGATTCCACTTCTTCTTTAATGCCGTGGTCCATCAGCTCAATGTAATAATTGCCCTTGCCGAAAATATCCTCGTACTCTTTGGCCAGCGCGCAACATTGTTCAAAAGTTTTGGTGCGGGTGTATTCGGATAAAAAGCCTTTTAAGCAGCCGGAGAGGCAGAGTAGCCCGCCCGCGTGTTTGGCTAAAATTTCTTTATCTATGCGGGGTTTGTGGTAAAAGCCGTCCACCCACGCCAGCGAATTGAGCTTCATTAAATTGAGGTAGCCCTCGTGGTTGCGGGCCAGCAGGGTTAAGTGGCCGCGGTATTCGTTGGGGTCTTTTTCGGTATATTTACCGTTGGTGATGTAAAACTCGCACCCGACAATCGGCTTTAGGCCAATAGAGCGCGCGGTATCGTAAAAATCCAACGCGCCGTACATATTGCCGTGGTCGGTCAGGCCCATGGCTTTAATGCCCTGTTCCACTAAACTTTTTAGAAAGGGGGACGGTTTGTGGCTTTCCGAAATGCGCAACATTCCGTCTAAAAGGGAGTAATCGCTATGATTATGTAATTGGACAAATTCAGCCATGTAAACATCCTTTGGGTATTGCCGGCGCGGCGTGTGCGGGGCTTGAGCGGCCCCTGCCGGGCCAAAATTTTATAAGATTATCTATATGAAACATTATAGTAAATTAAAAGAAACAAAAATTTCCTCCAAAACCTTGTACGAAGGCATTTTGAATGTAAAGTTGGATGAGGTGCGCCTGATTAACGGCAAAACCTCCAACCGCCTGTATTTTGACCACCGCGGCGCCAGCGGCATTTTGCCGGTGGAAGACGGCAACGTGTATTTGGTGCAACAATTCCGCTACCCGATTGGGCAAACCACCTGGGAAATCCCCGCCGGAAAACGGGAAGAAAACCAAACTTTTTTAATGTGCGCGGAAGCGGAACTGAAACAAGAAACCGGGCTGACGGCCCAACACTTGCAGGAAATTATGGTTTTCCACCCGTGTAATGCGTTTTCCAACGAAGTGCAACACCTGTATTTGGCTACCGGCCTGACCCGCGGGGAAGACCAGCCGGACGAAGACGAATTTTTGAATCTTAAAAAATTCCCGCTGGAAGAAGCCTACCAAATGATAGCCGACGGCCGCATTACCGATGCCAAAACTATCATTACCTTACAGTGGTATCAGTTGCACGCAAATAAATAGAAAAGGGCCTTAAAATGCCCTTTTTTAGCGGAATTGTTTGGATTTGGTGCCGCCGTCATAACGGTAGGCCAGTTTGCGTTTTAACAGTTCTTGGGCCAGGTTTTGGCCGTTTACGTCCACGTCACACAACAGGCGGAAGTATTTATCCCGCCCGCAGTTGGATAAATTAACCTCCCCGCGCGATAAAAAATCTTTCGTAAACGCTTTGGCTTTTTGCGCCAGGCGTTTTTCCCGCTCGGTTTTGCCTTTTATTTCCGGGCAGTCTATGCCGCGCACGCGCACCGGCACTTTTTCACAAAATACACTCATAGAACAATTTAAGTTTATTTTGAAGGTGTCCCCGTCGTACACACTGGCTATTTGGGCGTTTTCAAACGTATCGCCCTCCACTTGGCTGACGGGTTTGCCCGTTTGTTGGAAAACCGCCAGCGCGGCGGCAATAAGCGCCGTCACCCACCAGGGGGCTTTGGAAGAACGGCGGCTTGTTTTGCGTTTTCTTCTGGGAGCCATAATTAAGGAATCAGCACGTTTAAGGCCGCGGGCAAAATTTTAATTTCCAGTTGGTCCTGCGTTTTTTTGGGTTCGCCGTCCAAATGGTAAATAATTTCGCCCGGTTGGCGTAAAAGAACGTGTTTTACGCGGGTGGTGTCCGTCACGCCCAAATGGGTTGAATCATCCGTAAAAAAAGTAGGCGCGGCGGCCAGTAATTTTAATTTATGGACGTTTTTTATTACAACCTTTTCCAACCAGCCGTCCGTCAGGCTGGCCTGCGGCGCAATTTTGAAGTTGCTGCCGTATTGCGTACCGTTGGCAAACGTCACGGAAAGCGGGCGGAGTGTTTCCCGGCGGCCGTCGTATTCCAACTGCATTTCTTGGGGTTGGTAAGTAAACGCATCTTTGGCGCCTAACTTAAAATACGGCCACATGCCCCGTTTGCCGGTTTTGCCGTATTGCATAAAATCGTACGCAATTTGGGCCTCTATGCCCACCCCCGCTAAATTGAGGAATAACTCCCCATTGGCTTGCCCCACATCACAACGCACCGTTTTGGCTTTTTGCAGACAAAAAACGGCTTCTTGCAAGTGGAGCGGCATACGCAGTTCGCGCGCGAAACCGTTGCCGCTTCCGCCGGGAATCACCCCCAACGCCGTGGGCGTGTTTACCAGGGCTTGGGCGGTTTCGTTAATGGTGCCGTCACCGCCCACGGCCACTACGGCTTCGTACTGTTGGCTGACGGCTTTGGCGGCCAGTTCGGTGGCGTGGCGCGGGCCGGTTGTCAGGGCCCAGGCGGCCTGCGGAAAGTTTAATTTAATGCAGTTGACTATATCTTGCGGGTCGCGCCCTTTGCCGCTTTTGGGGTTAATAATAAATAAAATTTTCATAGTTTTTTAAGGGTTTTTAGGTCGTCTTTGTCGGTCAGGTCCAGTTGGCTTAACGCATCATAAATGCGCTCGGTCTTTAATAAATGGATGCCCAAATGGCCCACGCGCGCCCCTACGGAGGCAAAAAATAACATCAAAACGGCAAATAACGCCGTATTGGCCAGCGTATTAATGCCGTCTGCAGGCACGGTGACGGTGCCTTGCGGGGCCTGGACGGTAATATCACGCATATTTACAATATGGGGTACCGGGGATACCCGGACGAATGTTTTATACATTCCGTTCCCCGCAAAAAAGATTAAAAACAGCCCGGCGCATAATAATAAATAACCTAATATTTTGTGCATAAAATTCCTCTTAAAAAATTATAACAAATGGCGCAAACCGCCCGCGCGTGCGGCGTTTTGCCCGTGCTTAAACGCGCCGCAGGGCAGAGCCGCCCCTGTATTTGATATACTTTAATTATACAGTTTATAGAGGTACTATCAGGTTATTATTATGAAAAGCACAGAAATCAGAGACGGTTATTTGAACTTTTTTCACTCCAAAGGGTTGCCTATAAAACCCTCCAGCTCGTTAATTCCCCACTCGGACCCGACGCTCCTTTTTACTTCGGCGGGTATGGTGCAGTTTAAGGCCAATTTTTTAGGGATAGATGACTCCCTCAAAAATGCGGCCTCTTGCCAAAAATGCGTGCGCACCACGGATATTGACAGCGTGGGTTTTACGGAACGCCACCTGACCTTTTTTGAAATGTTGGGCAATTTTTCCTTTGGGGATTATTTTAAGAAAGAAGCCATTGACTGGGCTTGGGAATATTTAACCAAAACGCTCCACATTCCGGCCGATAAACTTTATGTAAGCATTTACAAAGGCGGCATTGCCCCGCGCGACGAAGAAGCCTACAACCAATGGCTGAAATATGTACCCGCGGAACGCATTTTTGAATTGGGCGAAGCCGATAACTTTTGGACCATGGGCCCCACCGGCCCCTGCGGCCCCTGCACGGAAATTTATTACGATTTTGGCGATAAAGGCTGTAAAAATCCGCATTGTGATATTACTTGCGATTGCGGGCGCTTTGTGGAAATTTGGAACATCGTTTTTGAAAGCTACAACCGCCAGGAAGACGGCACTTTCAAACCCTTGCCGCATAACAACATTGATACCGGCATGGGGTTAGAACGCCTTTGTATGGTGATGCAAAAGGTAAACAACATTTTTGAAACCGACCTGTTTACTCCCATCATCAACCAAGCCAAACAGGATTTGCACTTAAAAGGCGAAACGAAAGAGGAAATTTCTTCCCTGCGTATTATTGCGGACCATGTGCGCAGTTCCAGCTTTTTAATTGCGGAAGGGATTTTGCCCTCTAACGAAGGCCGCGGCTATATTTTGCGCCGCTTAATCCGCCGCGCGGCGCGTTATGCGCGCTTAATGGGTGCCGATAAGCCGTATTTGTATACGTTGGCCCCCAAAGTGAAAGAAATTTTTAACGGTTTATACCCGGAAATTGATAAAAATATGCCGCACATCCAAGATGTGCTTAAAATGGAAGAAACCACGTTCTTAAAAACATTAGTGACCGGGGAAGAAAAACTTTCCGCCCTGTTGGCGGACGGTGCGGACACCCTGTCCGGCGAGGAAGCCTTCCACTTGCACGAAACGTACGGTTTCCCCTTGGAACTGACGAAAGAAATTGCCTCTGCCAAAGGCGTAAAAGTGGACGAAGCCGGCTACGAAAAAGCCAAAGCCGCCGCGCAGGCCAAAAGCCGCTCCTATGCCGACGAAATGACCAAAGACAAAGCCTACATGATGCAACATGTGGAAACCCACAACCCGGCTACGGTGTTTACCGGCTATGATACGCTGACGGACGACGGCACCGTGCTGATGCTACTGAATGAAAAATTTGAACTGACGGACGAAGTTTCCGGCACCGGGTACGCCGTATTTGATAAAACCCCGTTCTATGCCGAATCCGGCGGACAGGTGGGCGATAAAGGCGCCGTTTTATCGGACGGAAAAGAAATTGCCCGCGTGGAAGACGTCCAAAAACCGATTAGCAAAGTGTTCTTGCATAAATTTTCCGGCACGCTTAAAAAAGGCCAAAAAGTGCGCCTGTGTGTGGACGGTGCCTTGCGCAAACGCTGTATGGCTAACCATAGCGCCATTCACTTGGTAAACGCCGCGTTGCGCCAGGTGTTCGGCACCGGGGTTCACCAGAGCGGCTCCTTTGTTTCGCCGGAGCGTTTCCGCTTTGACTACACGCTTTCCCGCACGCCGAAAGCGGAAGAATTAAACCGCGCGTGGGAAATTGCCAACCGGGCGGTGGAAGCGGCCCTGCCGGTAAATTGCCAAGTGCGCCCGCTGGCGGATGCGGAAAAGTTAGGCGCCGTCACTCTGCTGGGGGAAACGTATGCGGACCCGGCCCGCTTTGTGCTGATGGGCGGCAGTTTTGCGCGTCCGCAAGATAAATACAGTTTGGAACTTTGCGCCGGAACGCACGTTAAAAACACGGCGGACGTAATGACGGTACTGGTGCTGAAAGAATCTTCCGTTTCCGCCGGGGTGCGCCGTATTGAAGGCGTGGCCGGTGCGGCGGCGCTAGACTATTTGAAAAACGTAAATCTTCAGGCCGAAACCCTGGCCGCCCGCTTAGAAGTACCGTCCAAAGATGTTTTTACCCGCGTAAATGCCATTATGGACGAGCTGAAAGAGGTTAAAAAGCGCTATATGCAATTCCGCGAGCGCACGTTGGCCGCCGGCGGTGTGGACGAAATGAGCTTTACGCTTAAAAACGGGGTCAACCTGGTGGTGCGCAAGGCGGACGGCGCGGAGCCGAAAGAGTTGCGCAATATCGCCGATACGATTGCCCAAAAATACCAAAAAGCCGTGGTGTTGGTCTCTTGCGATAAGGACGGCAAACGCGCCTTTGTGGTTAAAATGGTGGGCAAGTTTGAACATATTGACGCCGTGACGGTTGCCAAACAAATTGCGGCGGATTTGAACGGCCGCGCCGGCGGACGGGCAGACTTTGCCCAAGGCGGCGGCGAAGCCAAACGCCCCTGGCAGGAACTGGTGGCCGGCTTAAAAGACACGCTGTAAAACGCTATTCATAAATATCCCCCGCTTGAGGCGGGGGATATTTTTTATATAAAGGGTGCAAAATGGGGGGGGGAAAGCAGTTTGCCTGCTTTCCTACAAAATTAAAACCCCGCTTGCGCGGGGTCTTAAATTTTGGTAGGAATAGGATTCGAACCTATGTAGGGCGTAGCCCGACGGTTTTACAGACCGTTGCTTTTGACCGCTCAGCCATCCTACCGAACAAATTATTACTTTACTTAAACAACTAGGTAAATATATTATAGCAAAAAAAATTAAAAGTGTCTGCTTTGGTTTGATATTTTTTCTTCCTAGAGGGGATTAGCCTATAAATGCGGTTTATCCCCGCGCCGGAAATTGCTAAAATAGGGGTATGCAAAATCCGGCAACTACCCCACTTATGAAGCAATATACCGAGATTAAACAAAAAAATCCGGGCGTTATTCTGTTTTTCCGCCTGGGGGATTTTTATGAAATGTTCGGTGATGAAGCGCGCGAAGTAAGCGCTTTACTGGGCCTTACGCTTACGGCCCGCCACGGCGTGCCTATGTGCGGTATTCCGTATCATGCGGCCAATAACTACATTGTGCGTTTATTAAAAGCCGGTAAAAAAATTGCCATTTGCGAGCAAGTGGGCACCCCCGGCGCCAATAATACCAAACTGTTTGAACGCAAAGTCATCCGCGTGATTACGCCGGGTACCGTAATGGAAGACACCCTGTTGGATGCCAACCAATCTAACTATTTGGTGTTTGTGCTGGTGCATAAACAAGGTTGGGCGCTAGCGTGTGTGGACGTTTCCACCGGCGAATTTTGGGTGACCCAAAACGACAAAGACCCCGCTTTAATGAACTTGGCCGCGGCCCTGGCCTCCATTAACCCGGCCGAAATTGCGGGGGATGCGGCTTCCTTAAAAGATTTACAGGCCAAAGTGGTTATTCCCAACGGTTTCGGGCTTACTACGCGCCCCGCGTTTGACGGGGATTATACGTTGCCGGAAAATTGGCCGGCCCTCGGCGCGTGGGAAGGCAAGCGCGCGGCCCTGGCGTGTGCGTTGCAAATTATGCGCTATGTCAATGTGACGGAGCCCAGTTTTAAGCAAACCTTAATTCCCACCTACCGGGAGCTGAAAGATAATTTAATTATAGACGAAAACGCCGTCACCGCGCTAGAGCTGGTCAAAAGCCAAGAGGGCACCCGCAAAGGCAGTTTATGGGATTTGTTGGACCGCACCCAAACTTCCGGCGGCAGCCGCACCTTAAAAGAATGGATTTTACACCCGCTGATGGACGTGGCGGATATTACCCGCCGCCAAAACTGCGTGGAAGGCTTTGTAAAAGGGCAGGAAGCCTGCGCGGGCTTGCTGTCTATCCTTAAAAATATATCCGACGTAGAGCGCATAGCCACCCGCACGGCCACCGGCACGGCTTCCCCGCGGGATTTATCCGGCTTGCGCCGCTCTTTACTGAACGCGGAGCCGCTTAAAAACTGGTTTGAAAAATTCCCGGCCGTGGCCCCGCATTTAACGCACCGTTTTGAAACTTTATATACGGATTTGGAAGCCATGTCCCGCCTGTTATACAGCGCCATTAACGAGGACCCGCCCCTGCGCATTTCCGACGGAAACATCATTCGCGAGGGCTATAATGCGGAGCTGGACGAACTGCGCTCCCTGCGCCACAACGGCGGCAAAACCATGGAAGAAATTTGCGCCCGCGAACGCGAAAAAACAGGCATTTCGTCCATGAAAGTCGGCTTTAATTCCGTTTTCGGTTATTATTTTGAAGTGACCAAAATGCACATTTCCAAAGTGCCGTATAATTATGTGCGCAAGCAAACCTTAACCAATGCGGAACGCTACATTACTGAAGAATTAAAAGATTTGGAAAATAAAATTTTGAACGCAGAGCAAAAAATCTTGCGTTTGGAATCGGCTCTGTTTGACGAAGTGCGTAAAACCTTGGCCCTCAAGACGGACGCGCTCAAACAATTTGCCCGCCTGGTGGCGGAGCTGGATGTTTACCTTTCTTTGGCGCAAAGCGCTATTGCGCACCAATACGTCCGTCCGGTGGTGGATACTTCTTCCCGCCTGTTTTATAAAGGTGGGCGCCACCCTATGGTGGAAAACCTGTTGCCGCCCGGCAGTTTTGTGCCGAACGATTTGGAGGCGGATTCCACCCAAACCCAAATTATGCTCATTACCGGCCCCAATATGGGCGGTAAGAGCGTGTTTCTCAAGCAAACCGCCATTTTGGTTATTTTGGCCCAAATGGGGGCGTTTGTGCCGGCGCAGGAAGCCACCGTGGGAATTGTGGACCGGATTATGACCCGCATTGGCGCGCATGATGCGCTTTCCCGCGGCAATTCTACCTTTATGGTGGAAATGAACGAAACGGCGCACATTTTGGCTTCCATGACGCCGCGCAGTTTAATTTTATTGGACGAAGTCGGCCGCGGAACGTCCACTTTTGACGGTATTTCTATTGCGTGGGCCATTGTGGAATATTTATATAAGCCTAGCGGCGGCCCCAAAGTGCTGTTTGCCACGCATTATTTTGAACTGACCGATTTAGCCAATAAATACCCGGCGGTTCAAAATTACCATGTGCAGGCGCAGGAGTATAAAGACGAATCCGGCCAAAGCAAACTGGCGTTTTTGTACCGCATATTGCCCGGCGCGGCAGACCAATCGTATGGGATACATGTGGCCGAAATTGCCGGGTTGCCGGCGGCTTGCACGTTGCGGGCGCGTAAAGTGCTGAAAGATTTGGAAGCCAAAAAAGGCGGCACCAAAATTTCCGTTAAAGAAAAAGATATGGTCAAAGATTTGTTTTCTTCCCCCATTGTGGAAGAAATCAAAATGGCGGATACGGACCAACTGACCCCGTTGGCCGCTTTACAGTTAATTTGCGAATGGAAAAAGAGGATTAATGAGTAAAATTACCGTTTTAGACCCGTCCACCGCCAGTAAAATAGCCGCGGGGGAAGTAATAGAGCGCCCCGCCGGGGTGCTTAAAGAGCTGTTGGAAAACGCCGTAGATGCCGGCGCCACCGCCATTAATATAGATATTGAGGGCGCGGGCAAAGAACTCATCCGCATTAACGATAACGGCTGCGGTATGGACGAACAGGATTTGGAATTAAGCGTCCGCCGCCATGCCACCAGTAAAATCTGCTCGTTTGAAGATTTAGCCCATTTGCATACGTTCGGTTTCCGCGGGGAGGCGTTGTTTTCCGTGGCGGCGGTGTCGCGCATGAGCATTAGCAGTTGCACCGCGGGCGGGCAAGGGCACCGCTTGGAACTTTCCGGCGGAGAAATTATTTGCCGCGCCCCGGCCCCGGCTATGCCCGGGACCACGGTGGAAATACGCGATTTGTTTTTTAACACGCCCGCGCGGCGCAAATTCTTAAAAAGTGATTCGTACGAGCGCGCCTGCCTGTTAAAAGTAGCGGAAGAAAGCGCCCTGGCCAACTGCCGGGTGGGCTACCGGGTGCGTATCGGCGGGCGGGAAATATATAATTTGCCGGCCCAAACCGGCCCGCAGGAAGCGGCCGTCCGCGCCCGCGCGCGGGAAATTTTAGGCGGCCCGGTGACGGAAAGCCTAGTTTATAAAAAATTTGATGATTGCGGCTTGCAGTTGTTTTTAACCCCGCCGGATAAATTGGTGGCGGTGCGGGATTTCCAAATGATATTTATTAACCGCCGCCCGATAGAATCCAAAACCATTCAGCAGGCTATTTACAAGGCGTTGCAAAACGTCCGCCCCAAAGACCGCCACCCGGCGTTTTTGGTGTACCTGACGTTGGAGCCGGGGGAATTTGATGTAAACATTCATCCGCAAAAGCGGGAAGTGCGTTTTGTGGACGAAAATAAAATTTTCAGGCTGATTCTAAACAGCGCCGGGGAAACGGCCTTCGGTAATGCCCGCCCGGTAGCGGCGGCCCCGGTCATTCCGGCGGTGGATTTATCGCTATCCGCCCGCCCGGCCGCCCAACAGCTTTTTCAGCCCAAATTGGCCCCGGCCGCCCCGCCCGTTGCGCCGCAACCCCCGCAAGAGCCGCAGGCAACCCATGTGCAGGATATTTTCAAACCTGCCGGAACGCCGCGTTTTATGGTGCGGGAAACCGAAGACCCCGTGGCCTATGAAGCCCGCCGCCCGGAGCCGGAGCCGCTCCCTGCGCCCGCAGGCCCGGCCTGGTATGTGGGGCCGTATCATTATTTGGGTCAGCTCCAGCGCAGTTATTTACTGTTTGAAAACCCGGAAGGCTTGGTGCTGATAGACCAACACGCCGCACAAGAGCGCGTTTTGTTTGAAAAATATATGGACGCTTTTGAAAAACGCGATATAAAAGTGCAGGAGTTAATGTTTCCGATTCAGGTGGACTTAACCCCCAGTAATGCCGAAAGCCTGATGAGTTGGGCCCCCTGGCTCAAAACGGCCGGGTTTGAGCTTACCCGCTTTTCCCCGCGCACGGTACAGGTTAAAACCATGCCTTATGTGGTGCGGTTTAAGGAAGACGACATGAAGCGGTTTGTGGAATCGTTAGCCGCCGTGGTGGGGGACCCGGCCAAATCTACCGAAACCCTCAAACGCAAAATGGTGGCTATGCTGGCCTGCAAAAAAGCGGTCAAGGCGCATGATTCTATGACGGCGGCCGAGGCCGAAGCCCTGCTTGAAAATATGAAAAACTGCAAAGACGGTATGCACTGCCCGCACGGGCGCGCGTGTGTAGCCCAACTGCACATCCGCGAGATTGGCAAGCTGTTCGGCCGTTAAAGCCTGTTTTACCGCCCCGGAGCCGCCCGGGGCTTTTTTAGGCGGTGCCACTTTATTTTCTGCCTAAAAAAAGGTATCCTTTTATATATATTCCTATTGGAGGGACTATGTCTGATATTCCGGTTTTGGAACGTGTTTTATTTTCGCAGGAACAATTAACTAAAAGAGCAGAAGAATTGGGCCGCCAAATCTCGGCCGATTACCGCGGCAAACAACCGTTGTTTGTGGGCATTTTGCGCGGATGTATTCTGTTTTATGCCGATTTAATGAAAAATATTAGCGTAGATTGCAATATGGATTTTATGTGCCTGTCTTCTTATGCGGGCGGCACCGCCACCACCGGCCAGGTGCGCACCATGTTGGATTTGCGCGAAAGCATTAAAGGCCGCCATGTGGTCATTGTGGAAGATATTGTAGATACGGGCCTGACGTTGGATTATTTGTTGGGCAACTTGAAAAACCGCGGCGCGGCCAGTATAGAAATTTGCTGCTTACTGGATAAGCCTTGCAACCGCAGAGCGGAAGTACACCCCAAATATGTGGGTTTCACCGTTGGTGATGAATTTGTTATCGGCTATGGGCTAGATTATAACGAACTGTACCGCAACTTGCCGTATATCGGAGTATTTAAGAAACAATGAAGAACAAAAACGTGAGCAACCGCAGGATAGTGTCCGTCGGCCAAATTTTGGTATGGGTAGTTATTTTTGCCGCGGCGGTTTTCTTTTTTAATAACCCGGGTTCCAAACCGGCTGTGTTGGATTATTCCGACTTTAAGCAAAAAGTGTCCGTGGGCGAAGTGTCCGATTTGACCGTCGCCCCCGGCGTGATTAGCGGGTTATATAAAAACGAAAAAGGCGAATTTGCCAAATTCAAAACCGTACGCATGGAAGACCCTAAACTGGTGGAAGAACTTGCCGCTGGGAAAATAAAATTTAAGGCGGAGCAGGACAACAGTTGGATAGGGAACATCCTGTTTAATCTCATGTGGATTGTGTTGCTCATCGGTTTTTGGTGGTTTGTGTTTATCCGCCCGCAACGCAGCGACGGCAAAAGCGCCATGAACTTTGCGCGCAGTAAAGCCAAAATGCAGGACCCGTCCAAGCAAACCGTCACGTTTAAGGATGTGGCCGGGTGCGAAGAAGCCAAAGAAGAATTGGAAGACGTTATCAAATTCTTAAAAAACCCTAAAAAATTCCAAAAATTAGGCGGCAAACTGCCCAAAGGCGTGCTTTTATACGGCGCGCCGGGTACGGGCAAAACCCTGTTGGCTAAAGCCGTGGCGGGGGAAGCGGGCGTGGCGTTCTTTTCCGCCTCTGCCTCCGAATTTGTGGAAATGTTTGTCGGCGTCGGCGCGGCGCGCGTGCGTGATTTGTTTGACCAAGCCAAAAAGAACTCCCCGGCTATTATTTTTATTGACGAATTGGATGCCGTGGGCCGCCGCCGCTTTGCCGGTATTGGCGGGGGGCACGACGAACGCGAACAAACCCTCAACCAACTGTTAATTGAACTGGACGGTTTTGAAAGCAAACAAGGCATTATTTTAATGGCCTCCACCAACCGCCCGGACGTGTTGGACCCGGCGTTAATCCGCCCCGGTCGTTTTGACCGCCATATTTCCGTACCGGCGCCGGACTTAAAAGGGCGCGAAGAAATTTTGGCCGTTCACGCTAAAAAAGTAAAATTAGCGCCGGAAGTGGATTTGAAAACGGTAGCCAAAGGCACCCCCGGTTTTGTAGGGGCCGATTTGGCTAACGTCATTAACGAGGCCGCCATTTTGGCCGCCCGCGCCGATAAAGAGGCCGTAAGCACGGCCGATTTGGACGAAGCCGTGGAGCGCGTAATTGCGGGCCCGCAAAAAAAGAGCCGCATTATCTCCCCAAAAGAACAGCACATTATTGCCGCGCACGAATGCGGGCATACCATTGTGGCGCGCTTAACCAATCATTCCGACCCGGTGCATAAAGTGACCATTATTCCCCGCGGGCAAGCGTTGGGCTACACGTTGCAACTGCCGTTGGAAGATAAATTTTTAACCAGCAAATCCGAAATTTTGGATAAGATTTGCATTTTACTGGCCGGCCGCGCCGCGGAACAAATTGTATTTGGGGAAATTACCTCCGGCGCCAGTGACGACCTGAACAAAGCCACCGCCTATGCGCGCAAAATGGTGGTGGAACTGGGCATGAGTGACAAAATCGGCCCGATTGCCTTGCCGAACGGAGATGACAGCGAAGTCTTCCTGGGGCGTGATTTATCCCGCCATAAAACGTATTCCGAGGAATTGGCGCGCAACATTGATGCGGAAATTGTGGATTTAATGAAATCTTCTTACGAACGGGCGCAGGAAATTATTTTAACCAACCGCGCCGCGTTTGATGTGTTGGTAAAAACCCTGCTTGAAAAAGAAGTGGTGGAAGCCAACGAAATTGATGCTATTTTGGGCTTGAAACCCGCCGCGCAGGAAACTCCCGCCCCCAAGGGCGCGGATAGCGCGCCCAAGCCCGCGCAAGAAGCCGCGCAAGAACAACAACCGAAGGCGCCGAAAGCCGAACGGCCGGAGGCTAAACAGGCGGAATTGTTCTAGCAACAGCAACCTGCGCAAGCGGGGCAAGTACGCAGCGGACGCCGTTGTTTTCGCCTCCGCGCGAAGGACTTATATTCTATGGGAAAATACTTCGGAACAGACGGAATACGCGCCGTTGCGGGCACGTTTCCGTTGACGGACGAGTTTATTGAAAAATTGGGCTGGTGCGCTTTGGACGAGCTTAAAAAAAGCGCGCAAGCCCGCGGACTTAAAAACCAAGTAATTATCGCGCAGGATTCGCGCGCTTCCGGCCCGGCCATTTTGGCGGCCCTGCAAAAAGGGATTCGCGCCGCGGGCGTAAACGTGGTTAGTATCGGGGTGGCTCCCACTCCGGCCGTAGCCAACATTGTGCGCCAAACGGGCAGTTTGTGCGGTATTGTTATTTCCGCCAGCCATAACCCGGCGGAATTTAACGGCATTAAATTCTTTACCAATCACGGCTCCAAACTGCCGGAAACGATGGAAGCCGCCATTGAAACCCGCATAGACGGCTGCTCTGCCGTGCCTGCCCCCCGGGCGGACTATTGCGAAGATTTATCGTTGGTGGAACTCTATAAAAATTTCTTAAAATCCACGGTGGATGCCGCACTCCTCAAAGGCACCAAAATTGTGCTGGACTGCGCCAACGGGGCCAGCTCCCAAATTGCGGTAGATGTTTTCAGCGCGCTGGGGATGGAATTGACCGTCACCGGGGCCAAGCCGGACGGCACCAACATCAACCGGGGCGTGGGGGCCTTGCACACCCAATTTATGCAGGATTTAACCAAGCGCGAGGGCGCATTTGCCGGGTTCAGCTTTGACGGCGATGCCGACCGCGTGATTGCCTCCGACGAACAAGGCCGCCAATTAGACGGCGATAACATTATTGCCTCTTCCGCCTTGTGCCTCAAACAAGAAGGCCGCCTGCACGCCAATAAAGCCGTACTAACCATTATGGCCAATTTGGGCTGTATTAATTACCTCAAAGAACACGGCGTGGACGTGGTGCTGACCAAGGTGGGGGACAAATATGTGTCCGAAGCCATGGAAAAAGAGGACTTGTCTATCGGCGGGGAAACTTCCGGCCATATTATTTTTAGGGAGTTTTCCAACACCGGGGATGGGTTGCTGTCCGCCTTGCAATTTTTACAATGTGTTAAAAAATCGGGCAAACCGATGAGCTGGTTTTTGGACCAATGGAAAAAATATCCCAGCCTGTTGCGTGCCGTGCAGGTTAGCAGTAAGCCGGCATTGGAAACGCTGGACGGCTTTTTGCCCGGCGTGGCCGAGTTGGAAAAACAAATGAACGGCCGCGGCCGCGTGATTGTGCGTTATAGCGGTACGGAGCCGAAATTCCGCATTTTGGTAGAGGGGGAAGATTCCGCGTTAGTCAGCCATATTGCCGGCGAAGTGGAAAAACTCTACCGCGCTAAAACGGAGGTATTGGCATGAGTTTGGCTTTAGGGGTAAATATAGACCATATTGCAACACTGCGCCAGGCGCGCCGGGCCTCCTTCCCGGACCCGTTGGCGTTTGCCACATTGGCGCTTGCGTGCGGGGCGGATTACATTGTAGCGCACCTGCGCCGGGACCGCCGCCATATTCAAGAAGAAGACTTGAAACGGCTATGTAAAAAATTTCGTAATAAAATTCACTTGGAATGTTCTTATACGCCCGAAATGCAAAAAGCGGCTTTAGCTTTGCGGCCGTATTCCGTATGTATTGTGCCGGAACTGCCGGGCGAAGTGACCACCACCGGCGGGTTGAAGTTTACGCCTGCCGTGCAAAAGCGCGTGGGAGAAATGACCGCCGCCCTGCAAAAAAAAGGCGTTAAAGTCAGTTTGTTTGTAAGCCCGGCGGCGGAGGACATCCGCACGGCGGCTAAACTGGGGGCGGATATTGTGGAACTTTGCACGCGCGATTACAGCGAAGCCACCACCCAAAAACAAGCGCAAAAACTCCTGCAGGATTTGGCCCTTTCTACGCTACTGGCTAAAGAATTGGGACTTGAGGTTCACGCCGGGCACGGGTTGGATTATACCAATGTGCTGGCGGTGGCGGATATTGGCGGCATGGCCTGTATGAACATTGGTTTTGCCATTATTGCCCGCGCGTTGGAAGTGGGTTTACCTTCTGCCGTGGCAGAGATGAAAGAACTGCTTTAATCAGCACCGAGAGGATTTTTTATGTGTGGAATTATCGGCTACGTTGGCAAAAAAAACAGCGTGCCTTATATTATTGACGGATTAAAAAAACTGGAATACCGCGGGTATGATTCCGCCGGGATTTCCATTTTGCAAGACGGCCATTTAATTACCGTGCGCGCCGTGGGCAAAGTGGCGGAACTGGAAAAAGCCACCTTGCTGGCTAACCCCCAAGGCCAAAGCGGTATCGGCCACACCCGTTGGGCCACGCACGGCAAACCGTGTGAAGAAAACTCCCACCCGCACCGGGATTGCTCCGGCGATTTGGTGGTAGTCCACAACGGGATTATTGAAAACTTTTTAACCTTGCGCGAAAAACTTTCCGCGCTGGGGCATAAATTCAAAAGTGAAACGGACACGGAAGTAATTGCCCACCTGATAGAAGAAAACCTAAAAACCGCCCCCGGGCAGACAAACCAGGAACGCCTTTTTAATGCCGTGCGCAAAACCAACGGGGAAATTTCCGGCGCGTATGCGTATGGGGTGTTGTGGGCCCAAACGCCCGATTTTCTAATCGGCGTGAAAAACCAAAGCCCGATGGTGGTGGGTTTAGGTAAAAACGAAAACTTTTTAGCTTCCGACGTGCCCGCTTTTCTAAAACATACCAACAAAGTTTTGTTTTTGGAAGACGGCGAAATGGTGACGCTGACCTCCAAAGGGGTCACGCTGTTTGGCAAAGACGGGCAGGAAAAACCGTTCAAACCTACCAAAATAACGTGGGACCAAAAAACGGCCGAAAAGGGCGGTTATGAGCATTTTATGCTCAAAGAAATTTATGACCAACCCCAAGCCATAGAGGACACCTTGCGCACCGCGCAGACGGATTTTGGCAAACTGGTGGGGCTCAAAATGGGAGACCTGCGCGCTTTGCAAAATGTGCATATTGTGGCGTGCGGTACGGCCTATCATGCCGGGTTGGTGGCTAAATATTATATAGAAAATTTTGCCGGTATTCCCGTGACGGTGGATTTAGCCAGTGAATACAAATACCGCACCGTGCCCCGCACCCCGCACACGCTGGCCGTGGCGGTCAGCCAATCCGGCGAAACCGCCGACACGATTGGCGCCGTGCGCAAAGCGCAGGAGCTGGGCTTCAAAACCTTGGCTATTTGCAACGTGTTGGGCTCTACCATTACTCGCGTGTGTGACGGCACTTTTTATACGCATTGCGGGCCGGAAATCAGCGTGGCTTCCACCAAAGCGTTTACCAGCCAGTTGACCTCGCTGTATGTGTTGGCACTCTTTTTGGGCAAAGCCAACGGCAACATCAGCGCCACGGTTTTTAATAAGCTGTATAAAGAGTTATTAACGCTTTCCAAATATATGGCGGAAACGGTTAAAATTGAATATGACGTGCGCCATATCACCAAAAAAGTATACAAAGCCCCGCACTTTTTATTTTTGGGGCGGAATGTAAACTTCCCGATAGCGTTGGAAGGCGCCTTAAAATTAAAAGAAGTTTCCTACCGCAGTGCGGAAGGTTTTGCCGCGGGGGAAATTAAACACGGGCCGATTTCCATTATTGAAAAGGGCACTCCCACCATTGTACTGATGCCGCCGGACGAGCTGTTTGAAAAAATGCTTTCCGCCTGCCAGGAATGCCGGGCGCGGGGCGCGTTTGTAATTGCCGTCACCACCCAAGAGGGCGCGCAAAAAGCCAAAGATTGCATAGATAAAGCCATTGTAGTACCTTATGCGGGCGAATTTTTACAGCCCATTTTGAATGTGGTGGCATTGCAATTTTTTGCCTACTGGACGGCCAAACGGTTGGGGTGCGATATTGACCAACCCCGCAATTTAGCTAAAAGTGTGACGGTGGAATAATGAAAAAAATAACCCGTAAAGATATTAAAAAAAGTTTTCCTGCCCGCCCGCTGACGGCCAACAAAGGCACGTTTGGGCGGGTGTTGGTGGTGGCCGGGTCTGCTTCCATGACGGGTGCCGCCGTTTTGTGCGCCAAAAGCGCCTTAATGGCCGGGGCCGGGCTGGTCACGTTAGCGTTGCCGGAAAGCCGCCAACAAATAGCCGCTTCTTCCGCGCCGGAAGTAATTACGGTGCCGTTGCCGGAAACGGACGGCTTAATCAATTTACACGCCTTGCCGGTGCTGGATGCTTATATTAAAACCAGGAAACCCTCCCTGGCGGTTATCGGCCCGGGGTTGGGGGCCTCTTCCGCCGCGGTGCCGTTTATGAAACAATGCGGTTTGCCGTTGGTGGCGGATGCGGATGCGCTCAACCGTCTGGCGGCCAGCGGGTTGGATGCGGTTTTCCCGCGCCGGGAGCCGGGCATTTTAACCCCGCACCCCGGGGAAATGGGCCGCTTGCTCAAAGAGCCGGTGGCTTTGGATGAGCCGGCCCGGCAGTATCAAGTGCAAACGCTGTTTGAACGCACCGGGGCCGTCAGCCTGATTAAAGGGTATGGTACCTTGGTGTACGCCGGAGAAGATACCTGGCAGAACACCACCGGCGGCCCGGCGTTGGCAAAAGCGGGCTCCGGGGACGTGCTATGCGGGCTGATTGCCGGGTTTTGGGCACAGCTGGGTATGGCGAACGGGTTTGACACGCAAAGTGCTTTTCAGGCGGTTTTGTGCGGAGTCTATTTGCATGGGCTTTGCGGAGATTTGGCCGCAAAAGATTTAACGGATACTTGCGTATTGGCCGGGGATTTACTGCGTTATCTTCCGGCGGCAATTAAAAAAACAGTTCAATAAGGCTTTTTATGGCTTGGTGGCAATGGATATTGGCAGTGCTTGCGGGGTTGGGTATCCTGGCGGTGGGGCTTATGGAATTATGCGCCTACATCGCCCGGAAAGTGTTGCACCCGGTTTCCAAGCGCAAACCCCTCTACCAGTGGCCGGACCAATATAAAATGCCGTACGAAGATGTTTCCTTTTTGACGGAAGACAAAGTACAGCTGAAAGGGTGGTTTATCCCGTGTGACAATTCCGAAAAAACCGTTATTTTAATGCACGGTTGGGGGATGAACCGCTCGGACATTTTGAAAAATACCTATTATCTGCATGATTTGGGGTTCAACTTGTTGTATTTTGATTTCCGCGCGTTGGGGGAAAGCGGCGGAAAAGTAAGCTCTATCGGCTACTTGGAAACGCGCGACGCGCAGGCCGCTATCCGCTTTTTGCAGGAAACCCGCCCGGAAAGCTGTAAAAAAATAGGGTTGTACGGGCTTTCTATGGGGGCCATGGTGGCCGTGAGCGAGGGCGCCCGCAACCCGGCCGTAAATTGCGTGGTGGCGGAAGCGTGTTATTATTCGTTCCGCCGGGTGGTGGCGCGTTGGGCGTGGGTGCATTACCGGGTGCCGCCTTTCCCCTTAATTCCCATGGTGTTGCACTATGTCCGCCGGTATCTGCGCGTAAACCCGGAGCGGTTCAGCCCCAAATACAACGTGGCTAAAATTGCCCCGCGCCCGGTGTTTATTATCCATGGGCGGTATGATAACATTGTCCCGCCGTTCCAAGCCAAATTGTTGTTTAAGCACGCCGGGGAGCCGAAGGAAATTTGGTTAGTGCCCGGGGCCAAACATAATAAATGTGCGGAATTGGGCGGGTTTGAATATAAACAGCGGCTCAGCAATTTTTTCCGCCGGTATTTATAAATTTTAAGCAGGCCGCCCCTCAGGGCGGCTTTCATCTGTACAGGAGTAAAACGTGAACACACAACTGGTTATTTTTGATTTAGACGGTACTTTATTAAATACAATCGCGGATTTAGCCGCTTCGGCCAATTATGCGTTGGAAAAGCTGGGTTATCCGCGCCGCAGTGAAACCCAATGCCGCGCTTTTGTGGGCAACGGCGTGACGAAACTGCTGGAGCGCGCCTTGCCGGACGGCGCCAAAACGCCCGAAAACGTGGCCCGGATGCGCGCCGTTTTTCAAGCGCATTACGACGCACATAATGCGGATGCCACCTTTGCCTACCCGGGCATGGCGGACGTGCTTGCCACGCTTGCCCAAAAAGGGATAAAACTGGCGGTGGCTTCCAACAAATACCAAAGCGCTACGGAAAAATTGGTGCGGTTGTATTTCCCGCAGGTGGAGTTTTGCGCCGTTTTGGGCGCGCGGGAAAATGTGCCCGTCAAGCCGGACCCGCAAATCGTGCGCGACATTTTGCAAGCGGCCGGCGTAGCCAAAGAAAACGTGTTGTATGTGGGGGATAGTGATGTGGATATGCAGACCGCGCAAAATGCGCAAGTAAAGGCGTGCGCCGTCACTTGGGGGTTCCGCACGCGGGAACAGCTGTTGCCGTATGCGCCGGCGGCGTGGGCCGATAAAGCAACGGATATTTTGAACGCGCTGTAATCAAAACAGCAAAAATAACACAGGCGGGAATGGGATTCCCGCCTTTTTTGTGGGGTTATAAACTTTTGCAAAGTTGCGCCAGGTATTTGGCGGCGTGGGCGCGGCTTTGTTCCGGGGTGGGGGCAAAATCCGCCAGAACGGCTATTTGCTGGGGGGCCAGCGGATTATGGCGCAAGCAGGTTTCGTCCAAAACTCCGCAGATAAATAAAACGGGTTTTTGGTATTTTTTGGCCAATTTTAATACGGCCAGCGGCGCTTTTCCGCCGAAGGTTTGGCGGTCTAATTTGCCTTCTGCGGTAATAATCAAATCGGCGGTGCGGGCGTATTTTTCAAATCCCGCTTTCTTAAATAAATACTCCGCCCCCAGTAAAATGCGGGCATTAAAACAACCGTAAAGCCCCGCGCAAATGGCCCCGGCCGCGGCGGTGGACGGCGTGTGGGCAATATCCTTGCCGGTAGCCTTTTTTAATACGCGGGCATATACGCCCAGGGCTTTATCTAAAATTTTTACTTGTTCGGGCGTGGCCCCTTTTTGCGGGCCGAATACTTTGGCGGAACTGCGGGGGCCTAACAGCGGGTTGGTGACGTCCGCCACGGCGTATATTTTAATGCCGCGGAAATGTTGTTTGAGGGCGGACACACGGACTTGGGCCAATTTTAATAAGGCTTGTGCGCCTAACGCAATCGGCGCGCCTTGTTTATCCAGCAGTTGGGCCCCGCACGCGGCGGCGGCTCCGGCTCCCCCGTCATTACACGCCACCCCGCCTAGCCCGACATAAATGGTTTTAGCCCCGTGTTTGACGGCGTGCAGTAATACTTCGCCCACCCCATAAGAGGTGGCGTTCAGCGGGTCTAAATCTTGCGGCTTGGCGGAGCCTAACCCGCAGATGCGGGCGGTTTCCAAAATGGCGGTTTTGCCGTCCGGCAAAATTAAGTAAGCGGTTTTGGCCGGGCGGTTAAACGCGTTGCGGGCCGTTAAGTGGCGCAGTTTGGCCGACGGATAAAGCGTTTTGAAAAAATCAATAAACCCGTCCCCGCCGTCGGACACCGGGAATGCGGCTACCCGGTGGCGCGGGGACAAGTTTTTCTGCAAAAGAAGCGCGGCCGAAGCCGCGCTTAAAGAGCCCTTAAAGGCATTGGGTAAAGCCAGTATTTTCATTGGAATTTCCAACTGACTTGGGCGGTAAACACCGTGTTGGAAGCGGCGGAGTCTTTCAGCTCGTTGGAGCGGGTGGAAAATTGCTGCCGTACTTCCGCCCCCAACATTAAATCGTCCACGCGGGTTTCCACGCCCAGGCCACCGCCGGCCGAAAAGCCGTTGGATTTAATGCTGTCGCTTTTCATTTCTCCGCGGTAGTTGAGCGTAAGCATTTCGTACCCGGCGTTCCCGGTCAAATAAAATACCACGCGGCTTTTGGGGTTCAAATAATAATTGGCACTGACGCCCAAACTTATAAATTGCCCGCTCGTTTTAATTTGGGGGTCCGGGTACAGCGGCGCGCCGGTGGAGTCCGTCGCGGCCAGGGTATCCGGGTCTAAATCGTCAAACGTGTTGTTGGCAATATTGGCAATAGACAAATTGGGCCCCAACCATAAATTGCTGTCCATCAGGCGCCATAAAAACTTGCCGGAAGCCACTACGCTGGTGCCGCCTACATCTTTGGGCTCTTTTTCGGCGGAAAAGCCGGGCCGTTCGGACACGTTTAATTTTAAGTCTAACGGCATAGCCCCTAATTGAATGGCCAAATAAGTGCGGAAGTCTTTTTCTTTGGCTTGCGGTTTGTTTTCTTTTTGAGTGTCGGGCTTTTGGGCGGAAAGCGAGTCCTTGGCTTGGGCCGCGTATTGCTGTTGGGAAACCGCCCCCGTTTTAACCCCTTTCAAGAAGGCTTCTTCGTCCGTCAGCGGGCGCGGGGCCGCGGGTGTGACGGAAACGGTGGGCACCGCGCTTACGGCTTGGCCGTTGACTACGGTTGCTTTTTGGGTATCAAAAACTTTGTCAATGTCCGAATCAAACGCGAGCCCGCCTGCCGCCTGCACGGCCCCGGTTTGGGCCACTTGTTCTTGGCGGGCTTTTTCTTCCTGTGCGGTTTCTATTTTTTGTTCCACATAGGTTTGTTGGGTTTTGGGGGCTTGGTCGTAATCGTACACTTCAATATTGGCAATTTGCGGCATATCAATATTTACAATGCCGTCGTCCGTTTGTAATTTAAGGTTAAATTCGTCCAGGTCTACAATCACGCCCACCAGTTGCGTGCCGCCCTTTAATAAAATGCGGTGCTTATCGGGCAAAATTTGTTCAATTTCTTTTTGGTTGAGCGTGACCGTGCCGAAAGAGGTGGCTAAATTAAGGGTATATTGGGTTTGTTCCAAAATGGAACCGCTGATGATGGTGCCGTCTTTCATTTTGATACTTTCGGCTTGCAAAACGGTGGCGCCCAACAGGGTCAGCAGGCAAAGAATTAGGCTTCTTTTCATGTTGTAAAACTCTACTTAAATAAAAAAACGCGGCGGAGCTTGGTGGCCCCGCCGCATAAGGTTTATTTGGATTCTTCTTCCACTACTTCTTCGGTGGTCACTTCGTGTTCCGCTTCGCAGGCGCACGGGGTGAGCGCTTGTTTCATAAAGCGCAAAACTTTAATCATTTTGGCAATCGTCAAGCTCATAATCGTACCCAGCAAAATGGGCGTGACGGTGTTCAAAATAAAGAACCATTTGTTCTGCCCGGCGTTTTCAAACACTCCGGCGGGAACCAACATCGCGCTGATTAAAAAGTACACGGCGGAAACCAGCGTTAAATAGAACAGGGCAATAAATACCCAATACAGGCTTTTCAAGCACAACCAGTTATGCGGCCACCATTTACCGCATTTGCAGCAATTAGACATATTTTCTCCTCCTAACAAGTTTATAAAGGCCGCCACACACACCCCCGGCGGAACCTTCTATACATATTGTATCAAATCAAGCGGCCCTGTAAAGGGCCGGAAACGGTTATTTTGCGCTTGCGCTCCGCCCGGCCTGGGCCAGCAATTCCTGCGCGTGAATATACGCGGCGGATTTAGGGTCCGCGTGGCCGCCCAGCATGCGGGCAATTTCCGCCGTTAGAGCGGGGCCCGTAAGCGGGGTAATGGAAACTTCCGTAGAGTCCTTGCGGGCAGATTTGGCTACATGGAAGTTTTCATCCGCCTGCGCGGCCACTTGCGCCAAATGGGTGACACACAATACTTGCCGCCCGGCAGAAACGCCTTTTAATTTTTCGCCCACCAAAACGGCGGTTTCCCCGCCAATGCCGGCATCTACTTCGTCAAACACCATAACGGGAACGGTGGAGGCCAACACGGTTTTTAAGCCCAACATCACGCGGGAAATTTCCCCGCCGGAGGCTATGTTTTTAAGCGGGCGCAGGGCTTGCCCGGGGTTGGGGGAAAATAAAAATTCCACTTTATCCGCGCCGGTGGGGCCTAAATTTTCTTCGTCCATTTCCACGCAGGCGCGAAAGCGCACCGCGTTAAAGCCGAGCGGGCGGATTTGCTCCGTCAAAAGTGCGGATAATTTTTCGGCCGCCTCTAAACGCTTGTCGTGCAATTCCAACGCTAATTTTAAGAGAACTTTGCGCTCTTTTTCCAATTCTTCCCGCAAGGCTTGTTCGGCTTCGTCACTATGCTCCAGCGCGTGCAGGCGGGCTTTTAAGTCCGCCGCCGTTTTTAATACATCTTGCAGGGTGGGGCCGTATTTGCCCTTGAGCCGTTTGAGTTTTTCGTGGCGGGCCAGCATATCATCCAGTGTTTGGGGGTCTATGCTGATGTCGTCTTTATAAGTAGCCAACGTGTTGGCGGCGTCTTCCAACGCGGCCAATGCGGAATTTAAGTTTTGGGAAAGCTCCGCCAAGGAGTCGTCCAACTCCGCCATATCTTCCAAACAGCGGGCCGCTTTTCCGGCGCGCTCCGTGGCGGAGCCTTCGCCCTCGTATAAATCGTTATAAGCAGTTTCGGCCAGTTCCAACAGTTTTCCGGAGTGCTTCATTTTGGGCAGGGTTTGCTCCAACTGGTCGTCTTCTTCTTGCGTGGGGCGCACGTCTTCTATTTCTTTTAATTGGTACGCGCACATATCCCGCAGGCGGGCTTTTTCCTGTTCCGAAAGGGCGGCCTCGTTAAGGCGGGCTTGCACGGCCTGCATTTTATCGTAAGAGGCACGCACTTTTTGCACCAGGGCATCCTGTTTGGCAAATTTATCTAACAGGGCCAAATGTACGGAGGAATGGAGTAAACTTTGGTGTTCGTGCTGGCCGTGGAAATCCACCAGGTGCCGCCCCAGTTGCGCCAAGGCGGATACCGTGGCCGGTTTGCCGTTGATGAACGCTTTTCCCTTGCCTTTGCGGTCCAGTTCCCGGCTGAGGGTAAAATCGGGCGCGGTAAAGTGGTGGGCGGCGCGCACTTCCTGCGGCAACATATCGGTTGAAAAAACGGCGCTAACGCTCATCTTTTGCGCGCCGTCTTTAATGGTGTCGGCATCCCCGCGTGCGCCCAATACAAAACCCAACGCTTCAATCACAATGGATTTGCCGGCGCCGGTTTCGCCCGAAAAAACATTTAACCCCGGGCCGAACGAAAGTTCCAACCGGGAAATAATGGCAAAGTTTTGTATGGAAAGTTTTGTTAGCATATACAGTTGCCCCACTTTAATTTTTTGCTTAAAACGGTAAAAAAATCACGCCCCGGCAAAGTAATCAGCCGGGCCCGCGTTTTACTGCGGGATAAAATTACTTTATCCCCTTTGGAGAGCGGAAAATTGGTTTGGCCGTCTAAACTGACGGTGGCTTGTTCCCCGGGGTATTTGAAAACCGGCTCAAAGGTCAGCTGTCCGTCCGCCGGTAAAATAAGCGGGCGTTGGCCTAGTGAGTGCGGGCAAATGGGCGTAAGCAAAAACACGTCTACTTCCGGGGCCACAATCGGCCCGCCCGCCGCCAAAGAATACGCCGTGGAGCCCGTGGGCGTGGAAACAATCAGGCCGTCCCCGTAATACGGCTGAAGCAAGCGGCCGTTCAAGCGGGCCTGCAAGCTAAATGCGCGGGCCTGTGCGCAACGCAGGACACAATCATTAAAAGCCAGGGCCGTTTCTTCCGTGCCGTCCGCGCGCACAATAACGGCTTGCAACATAAAGCGTTCGTTCAAAATTCCTTCCCCATTTAATACGCGGGGGAAAGCGGCCTCGGCGTCTGCTTTTTCACAGCCGGATAAAAAGCCCAGCGTGCCGCAGTTAATGCTGAAAACCGGCAAGTTTAAGGCGGCCGCTTGGCGTGCCGCGTGCAAGGTGGTGCCGTCCCCGCCCAAACAGACCACCAAATCCGTTCCGGCCGTTTGCGGGAGTTGGGTTAAATCGGTAATTAGCCGGGCTTGTGCGCCCAGGGCGGTGGCCTGCGCCAATAACTTTTGGGAAGTTTCGTGCGCGCCGGGCTTAAAAGCATTATAAAAAATGACGGGGCGGGTAAATTTCATGGTTCTTCTATTTTAGCAAATATTGCTCCCGCCGCAGTGGGGGCCTAACCCTTTTTCCTGCGGGCATACTACCAATCGGGCGGGTTCAAAATGATATAATATAAATAAGAAAAAAGAGAGGTTTTTATATGTGGGATTATACCGATAAAGTAATGGACCATTTTAAGAATCCGCGCAACGTGGGTTCTATTCCCAATGCAGACGGCACCGGGCAAGTAGGCAGCCTGGTGTGCGGGGATGCACTCAAATTAACCATTAAAGTAAATAAACAGACCGACGTAATTGAAGATGCCAAATTTGAAACCTTCGGCTGTGCCAGCGCAATTGCGTCTTCTTCTATGTTGACGGAACTGATAAAAGGCAAAACAATTGCCGAAGCCTCCAAAATTACCAACCAGGATATTGCCGATGCGCTGGGCACGCTCCCGGCCGAAAAAATGCACTGCTCGGTCATGGGCATGGAAGCCTTGGAAGCGGCCGTAAAAAGCTACCGCCAGGGGGGCGCGCCCGTCACGTTTGAACAACAGGAAGAAAAAATTGTTTGCCATTGTTTTAACGTGTCCGAAGAAACCATTATTAAAGCTATCCGCCAAAACCACTTAACCACGGTGGAAGACGTCACCCACTTTACCAAAGCGGGCGGCGGTTGCGGCCGTTGCAAAGGGGAAATCCAAAAGATTTTGGATAAAGTAAACGCGTGTCAAATTCCCGCGGCCGCGCCGGAAGAAAAAGAATTTGCCAAAATGACGTTGGTTGAAAAAATCCGCCGCATTGAAAAAGTGTTGGAAGAAGACGTACGCCCGAAATTAAATATGGACGGCGGCTCGGTAGAGTTGGTAGATTTAGCCGGCACGGTGGTAAAAGTGCGCCTGCTGGGAATGTGCAGCGGTTGCATGGGTGCGGCCGGAACGCTCAAACACTTGGTGGAAAAAGCCTTGCAGGAAAAAGTAGACCCGTCCTTAACGGTGGAGCAAAACTAGAGAAACTTTTATGAAAACCGTTTATTTGGATAACAACGCCACCACCCAATGTCTGCCGGAAGTTGTAGAGGCTATGTTGCCGTATTTTAGCGAACGCTACGGCAACGCTTCCAGCATGCACACGTTTGGCGGCTCCAACCGCAAAGCGATTGATATTGCCCGCCAGCAAGTGGCCGATTTTATCGGTGCGGAATATGCCGACGAAATCATTTTTACCTCTTGCGCCACGGAAAGCGATAATACGGCTATTTTTTCCGCCGTGCGCACGCAGCCGGAAAAGAAACATTTAATTACTTCCGCTGTGGAACACCCGGCCATTATGACCCCTTATAAATACTTGGAAAGCCAGGGCTACCGGGTGGATTATATCGGCGTGGACGAACACGGCAATTTGGATATGGCCCGCTATAAACAAGTGTTGGATGACGACACGGCGCTTGTTTCGTTTATGTGGGCTAATAGCGAAACCGGCACCCTTTTCCCCATTGAAGAATGTGCGGCGCTAGCTAAAGAGCGCGGTGCTTTATTTCATACGGATGCCGTACAGGTGGGGGGCAAAATTGCGCTAGATATAAAAAATACGGCGGTGGATATGCTTTCGCTGTCCGGGCATAAATTCCACGCGCCCAAAGGCATTGGCGTTTTGTATGTGCGCCGGGGCACCCGTTTTATGCCGTTTATGATGGGCGGCCACCAGGAAAAACACCGCCGCGCCGGAACGGAAAACGTCCCGCTGATTGTGGGGCTCGGCACTGCGGCCGTACTGGCCCAAACCCGGTTGAAAAACGGCACCATGCAGCGCGTAGCCGCATTGCGCGATAAGTTGGAAAAAGGCTTAACCGCGGCTATCCCGGATACTAAAATTAACGGCAATCCGGCCGCCCGCGTGCCCAATACCACCAATATCAGCTTCGGCTATATTGAGGGTGAATCTATTTTGATGTTTTTGAACGATTACGGCATTTGCGCTTCGTCGGGCTCGGCGTGTACGTCCGGCTCGTTGGAGCCGTCGCACGTTTTGCGGGCGATGGGCGTGCCGTTTCAGTTTGCGCACGGGTCTATCCGGTTTTCTCTTTCCGAGCAAACCACCGAAGAAGAAATAGACCTCGTGTTAAAAGTAATGCCCGGCATTGTGGAGCGGTTGCGTAAAATATCGCCGTTTAGCAAATTGGCCGCTTGATTTACAGGCCGCGGAATTGGTTTTCCGCGGCTTTTTTTGTAGGATAAATTATATTCTTCCCCCGGAGGTTGTGCATGAAAAAGACTTGGCTTTTTGCAGTATTGGCAGTGCTGTTTTTCCCGCTTGCGTTGCAGGCTAAAACAACGGTTATTTATCACACCAGCGATTCCCACGGCTTTTATTATGCCAAAGACGGCCGGGGCGGTTTTGCCGCGTTGGCCGGGCTTCTCAAGCAGGAAAAACTCCCGTATATTTTGTTGGACTCCGGCGATTTTGCCAACGGTACCGTGGAGGCTAAAAACTCCAAAGGTATTAAAAGCGTACTGATGATGAACGCCTTGGGCTATGCCGCCAGTACCCTGGGCAACCACGAATTTGATTTTAAGGACCCGGGCGTGGAACCCATGCTCCGCGCGGCGCAATTTCCCATTTTGGCGGCCAACTTTGTGGACCGCAAAACCGGCAAACAGCCGGAGTATTTGAAGTCCTACCAAATTTTTAATGTGGACGGCGTAAAATATGCGGTAATTGGTTTGGGGCACGAATATCCCACCAATGAAACGCAAAAATTTAAGATTTTGAAATCCTCCAAAGTGTTGGATAAAGTGTTGGCGGAAGTGGAAGCCCAAAACCCGGATGTGATTGTATTGGTGGACCATAACTCTATTGCCGACGACAAACACGGCCGCGAATCCACCTTGTTAAAAATGGTGACCAAACACAACGGCAAAATTAATGTGGTATTGGGCGGGCACGCGCATAAAATTATCCAAAATGCGGTGCATAACGGCACGTTATTTGTAGAAAGCGGTTGCTATTTGAAAAATGTAAGCCGCATTACCGTAGAAACGGACGACAAGACCGGCAAGTTTGTGTCGGCTACTTCCCAAATCATTCCGTTATATACCCAAAAAACGGGCGAATATGCCCCGGTGGCCGCGCTTGCGAACGCCTTGATGGAGCCGGGCATGGATAAAGTGTTGGGCTCGGCCAGCGTAAAACTCAGCCGGAATCCGGTAAAAGGCAACCAGGGCGACAGCCCGCTCAATAACTGGGTGGCGGACGTCTGCCGTGCGTATAGCGGCGCGGATGTTTTCATCCACAACAACGGCGGCACCCGCGTAGATTTGGAACAAGGCACCATTACCAAGCGGGATTTGGTCAATATGCACCCGTTCGGCAATAAAATTTCCCAAGTAAAAGTAAGCGGTAAATTTTTGGAAAAATTTGTAAAATACGGCCTGGCCCCGCGGAATTTGTTTTCTTATTCCGGCTTGCAGATTGAATACAAACTGCGCAAAGGCAAAGTGCAAGACCTTAAAATTTGGGTCAACGGCCAGGCGTTGGATAAAAACAAAACTTATGTAGTGGCTACCAATACTTATATTGCCGAGGGCGGCAGTGAGGGGTGGCCTTTCAAGCAAATCCCGGCCGCGGATAAAAAGCAGGTAGGGGATTTGTCCATTCAGGAAATTATGGAAAAAGCCATAGAAACCACCAGTCCGCTGGGCGCGGTGGAAACAGGGCGCATTATCATTAAATAACTATGAAAAAACGGCTTTTGGTTTTTGCGTTGTTGGGGCTCGCCTGCCTGTGCGGTTGCCAAAAAGAGGTTAAAACATTGGACGTATTTTATACGTCGGATGTGCAAGGCTTTTTTTGGACCCGCCCGGAGCCGCGTTTCGGCAACCGGGAAGTGGGCGGCTATGCGGTACTTAAAAATTTCCTGGCAACGCAAAAACAGCCGTATATTTTATTAGACGGCGGCAACTGGTTCAGCCAAACGCCGGAGGGGTTGCTTTCCAAGGGCGGTTTTTTGCCGCAGTTGGCGGGCTCTGTGCCGTATACGGCGGCCTCTATTGCGGATAAAGATTTGGTGTTCGGGTGGCCGTCTTTGCGGCAGATTTTACAGCAAATGCCGTATCCGTATGTGATTTCCAACTTAACGATTGACGGCAAAAACCCGTGGCCCACGCATGATTATTTAATCCGGGAAGTCAATGGTGTTAAAATCGGCCTGTTTGCTTTACTGGACCCGAAACCGGTTAATTCCACCCACCGTTTAACGGGTATGCGCGCCACGGACCCGGTGGCTACCGCTAAAGAAATGAGCGAACGCCTGAAAGAAAAAGGCGTGCAGATTGTTATTTTGCTCAGCTCCGTAGGCTCGCCGGAAAAAGAAGGTATCAGCGATTCTACCATTGCGGAAGAAGCCCCGAATATAGACCTGATTTTAAGCTCCAATATGGACCGCGAAAACGCCGAAACGGACAAAATCAATAAAACGTTGATTGTGTACCCCGGCTCCAAGCTGGATTCCCTGGCCCGGGTGCGCCTGACTTTTGATAAGAACAACCAACTGACGGATATTGCCTTTACGGACGTACTTTTAACCCGGGATGACTACGGCGAAGACAGCGAAATTGCCGCCGCCACCACCGCTTTGCGGCGGGAAACCCAACGCAAAATGAATGCCCGCGTGACGACGGCCGAAACTGCCGTGCGCGGCGCGTGGGGCCGGGAATCGGCCTTGGGGAATTTATTAACGGATTGTTTGCATAAATGGTCCCGCTTAGACGGCGCCGTGCTAAATTCGGATTCTATCCGCCAAAGCCTGCCTGCCGGGCGCGTGACGGAATATGACGTCTATAAAATGTATCCGTACAGTGACGCCGTCACTTTTGTCACGCTCAAAGGGCGCGCTTTGCAACGCGCATTGGAAGCCTCCCTGGCGGTAAAAGATAACTTCCCGCAAATTTCCGGTATGAGTGTGGCATACACCGTTAAACCGGGGGAAAAACCCCGTATTAAACGCATTGTGTTTGACGGCGGCCGCGTACTCCGCCCGCAGGAAACGTACCGTATCGCCATGACGGACCATGTGATGGCGGGCGGTTTCGGGCATGACGAATTTATTAACGCGCTGGAATTTAAGAACACCTTTGTAGAGGCCCGCCAAATTATGCGTACCTGCCTGTTAAAATACAAACAGTTGGAAGCCCCCCAAACGGGCCGTTGGAAAAAAGTACAATGAGCGCCCTAATTCATCCTTTGCAAATCGGTAGTGTGGCCTGCGCCAATAATTTGGTGCTGGCCCCCATGGCCGGCATTACGGATTCTCCGTTCCGCGTGCTTTGTTTGCGCGGCGGGGCGGGGCTGGTGTGTGCGGAAATGGTTTCCGCCCATGCGTTGCATTACGGCAACCCGCGCAGTGGGCGGATGTTGCAAGTCAACGCCAAGGAACACCCGGTTTCTATGCAAATTTTCGGCTCGGACGAAGAAACCATCGCCCAGGCGGCCCGCAACGCGCAAGAGGCCGGGGCGGATATCGTGGACTTAAACGCCGGGTGCCCGGTTAAAAAAATTAATAAAGCCGGGGCCGGGTGCGTGCTGATGAAAGAGCCCGATAAGTTGGCCCGCTTGATAGAGGCCGCCGTAAAAAGCGTAAAAATTCCCGTCACCTTAAAAACACGCATTGCCTTAAACCATAAAGAATTTTTAGGGGCCCGCTTGGCCCAATTAGCCGAAAGCGCCGGGGCGGCGGCCGTCACCATGCACGCGCGTGCGGCGGTGGATGTGCATAGCGGCGCGCCGGACGTGGAGGCGTTGGCGCGCGTATGTGCGGCGGTAAAAATCCCGGTCATCGGCAACGGCGGCGTATTAACCGCGCAAGATGCGGTAAAGTTTTTGCAGGCCGGTTGCGCCGGGGTGATGATTGGGCGCGGCGCGGTGGGCAACCCGCTTATTTTTGGGGATATAATTGCGGAGCTGACCGGGCAGGCCCCGGCGGCCCATACGCCCAAAGAGCGCCTGAAAACATACCAGGCCCTGATAGAAGAAAACGTATCTTTTTACGGGGAGCGAATCGGCATTAACCGCAGCCGCAAAACCGCCGGATATTGGATAAAAGATTTCCCCAACGCGGCCGAGGTGCGCGGGCAATTTGTGCGCATAGATACCCTGGCCGGGGTGCGGGAACTTTTCGCCCGCGTGTTGGAAACACTGTAAATATCTGCTGTAAATTGCAAAAAACACGCCAGATTTTGCTATAATATATAGGAAACCACGAGTCATTAAAGACAGCGGCCACCACTCCGCTGCGCATTAATTACAAAAGGTAGAATAAACATGACAAAAACTTTTTTGCCTTCCGTCAAGGAAGTTGAAACCTCCCGCAAATGGCACCATATTGATGCCAGCGGCCAGACCTTAGGCAGATTGGCTACTCAAATTGCCGTCTTGCTGATGGGTAAACACAAAAGAACCTACACTCCTAATATGGATTGCGGTGACTTTGTTGTAGTGACCAATGCGGCTAAAGTGACTTTTACCGGCAACAAGCTGGAACAAAAAGTATACTTTTCCCACTCCGGTTATGCTAAAGGCGGTAAAGAAACCCCGCTCAAAAGACAGATGGAAAAAGACCCCACCCGCGTTATTGAATTGGCGGTAAAGAGAATGTTGGACGTCAACAGACTCCGCGCCCCCAGAATGAAACGCCTTAGACTGTTCGCCGGCGAAGAACATGCGTTTGCACATCGCTTTGGCAAATAAGAGGGAAATGATTTATGAACAATACGAAAGAGCTTAAAACCGGAAGAAGAAAAACCTCCGTCGCCCAGGTTGAATTGTTAAAAGGCAAGGGCGATATTACCATTAACGCCAAATCTTTGGAAGAATACTTCGGCGGTTGCGAACGCTATAAAGCGACTGTAAAAGCCCCGCTGGTGTTGACCAATTTGGATAAAGAATATGATGTAAAAGCTAAAGTAGTAGGCGGTGGGGTATCCTCCCAAGCCGGCGCCGTGCGCCACGCGATTGCCCGCTCTTTGGCTAACATTAGCGAAGACGTTAAAAAGGCCGTCAAAAAGGCTGGCTTCCTTACGCGCGACCCGCGTATGGTGGAAAGAAAGAAACCTGGTCAGCCGGGTGCCCGCAAACGCTTCCAATTCTCTAAACGTTAATTGG
>UQFW01000002.1 GCA_900540405.1 Candidatus Avelusimicrobium faecicola
GTCCTAAGGTAGCGAAATTCCTTGTCGGGTAAGTTCCGACCTGCACGAATGGCATAACAAAGAAGCCGCTGTCTCGACGGTGGGCTCGGCGAAATTGTGGTTCAAGTGAAGACGCTTGATACATGCAGCAAGACGAAAAGACCCTATGGAGCTTTACTGTAGCTTGTTATTGGATTACGGTTTACACTACGTAGTATAGCTGGGAGCCTTTGAAATATCCCTTGTGGGGGGTATGGAGGCAACAGTGAAATACCAGCTTTTGTGGATTGTGATTCTAACCTATACCCGTGAATCCGGGTTGGGGACAGTGGCAGGTGGGCAGTTTGACTGGGGCGGTCGCCTCCTAAAGAGTAACGGAGGCGTTCTAAGGTTCCTTCAGGCCGTATAGAAATCGGCCATTGAGCGCAAAGGTAGAAAGGAGCTTGACTGTGAGGACGACGGTCCGAACAGGTGCGAAAGCAGGACTTAGTGATCCGGTGGTCCCTCGTGGGAGGGCCATCGCTCAACGGACAAAAGCTACCCTGGGGATAACAGGCTGATCGGGCCCAAGAGTTCACATCGACGGCTCGGTTTGGCACCTCGATGTCGGCTCATCACATCCTCCCGCTGAAGCAGGTGGGAAGGGTTGGGCTGTTCGCCCATTAAAGTGGTACGTGAGCTGGGTTCAGTACGTCGTGAGACAGTACGGTCTCTATCTGCTGTATGCACAGGAAACTTGAGAGGAGTTGTCCATAGTACGAGAGGGCCTGGATGAACGAACCTCCTGTATATCAGTTGTCTCGCCAGAGGCATAGCTGATTAGCGGTGTTCGGTAGGGATAAACGCTGAAAGCATATAAGCGTGAAACCCGCCTCAAGATAAGGTTTCCCTGGTAGATTAACTACCCAGAAGACCCCCGGAAGACTACCGGGTTGATAGGCAGAGTGTGTAAGCACAGTAATGTGTTCAGCTAATCTGTACTAATAGGTCGTGAGGCTTGGCCATATTCTTTAATCCAGATTGAAGAATAAGTGTAATAAAAAACACTTGCGCTTTTCTAAAATTTCTGATATCATAACTGTTGGAAGGTTTGCGATGACCTGTTGCAACTAAACAGCGAGCACGTTTCCAACACTCTTAAAAAGGAGTTGCCTAAACGCTATTCCTTTTTACAGATTTGTTCTTTTACTTAAGAGGCTGGAATGAGACTGATAATAATTCCGAAGAGGCAACACCCGTTCCCATTCCGAACACGGCAGTTAAGCTCTTCAGGGTCGATGGTATTGGCACCCAATTCGGTGCTGAGAGAGTAGATCGTTGTCGGTCTCATCCCAGCCTTTTATCTTTTAGAATTTGAACCCCGCTTCCAACGCGGGGTTTTTTATTGCCTTTTTGAAACCAGTTTATTGGGGGCAGCCGTAAAGGGTAGCTTATAACGCGGGGTGTCGGGGGGCGTATTGAAACCCCAACCAGGCAATCCCGGCGGAATAACCATACTTATAACGCGGGGGTTTTTTTGTGTTTTTGAAACCCACCGGCTATGCTGGGGAATATTTATTTGTGTTTTTGCAAACATTAGCCAGGTAATAACGGCGCCAACCCCGCTTACAAGCGGGGTTTTTTCTGCTTTTGCAGGTATTTTTGAGCGGTTGGACAAAAACTTTCAAAGGGGCATTGTTTTTCTTTTTTACTTTCGCAACCATTATTTTTACAAATTTTGTCTTTCCCTATTTTCCAAAATGCAAAGTCCAACAAGGCAGGAAATTTGGGGTTTATGGCGCGGGCCTTAAATATAACAACATCCTTGTCTATTTTATTATAATCCGGTTTTTGGGAGCCGGACATATTGATTAACCCCAACTTGCACATGGCTCTTTTAACATGTATATCCGGGGATATATCAATAGTTTGTCGGCTGGTTGTAAATTTTGTTTCGGCATATCTTCTTTGCCAAATATTTATAGCCATGGTTGCTTTTTTGATTCCTATACCGTTAAATTGCAATAATTGGACAATCACGTCGGCACAATTTTTAGATTTTTTCCAAATTAACGAAGCATCGTCCGCATAATCCTCATGGATTTTTTAATCGCTTCTTTGAAATACTTGTCATTATGATAACGAGAGAAAGACCTTATTTTCTTTTCTAAACATTTAATATGTTTTTTTGTTTTCCATAAAATGTTTCATAAAAATTCTTAAAATCATATCCTATGGTTGTGGAAATATCTTCCAGCGTATCCCAAATCTTATCCGAATTAGCCCCTGAATTTAGGATACAACCTAATAAAAATAGATGAGGATATTTTTTGAATTTTTTTTGTTGCTCATCATTTTTTTCTTTGCTTATTTGTTTTTTCTCTTCTTGAAGCGCTATTTTTATAATTTTTTGTTCTATTGTCATAGGCAATCCTGCTAAAATTTAATTATATCTTTTTAGTCCGTTTTTGGGTCAAGTTCGGTAAAAAGCCGTTATCCTTGCTCCCAATGGTTTGAAACAAAACTTGCCTTTTTAGTTCCTGGTGCAAATTCCCTTTAGTTAATACCGCGGCGGTGCTTGCCGGATAGGCGCCCTTTATGTAAAATATAAAAACAAGGAGGGCCTTATGCAAAACTGGAAACGCTTTTTATATTTGTTGGCGGTGGCGGTGTTTGGCTTGGCGGGGGTGGCTCGGGCGGAAGTGCTGTCCGTGGTGTTCTTGCAGGAAAAATACTCGCTGGAAGAAAGATGGGGCAACGAGTCCCTCTGGCGCAACGAATATACGGTAGACGTGCCGGACCCGGCTTTCCAGCGGCGCGTGCGCGTGTGGGAAATCACGCAAGACGGGCTTTCCGCGCAAGAGGCGGCCCAATACATTTTGCGTATGGCGGCCCCGCAAGGGCGGTTTTCCACCTGGGATTTGAACGAAAACGAAGTCATGCTTACCTTCTTTGGCGGGGAGCCCGGCGATAACCGCGCCCCGTACGTGACTCCGGCCTTTAACGCGTGGAAAATTGTAAAAAGCAAATGCGGGGCGGTGGCAGTCGGTTTTGTGTTTGCGGCGTATTCCACCTTGGGGGATGCACAGGAAGATATGCGCCGCAGTATCGTGTTTGCGCGTACGGTGCAAAAAGGGCAGCAGGATTGGCTCAGCGATTTACAACACTTGCCGGTGCCCCCGGTGTGGCGGTAAAATGAAAAAATGGATTTTTAGTGCGGCGCTCGTCTGGTGGGCGGCGGCCTTTTTAACGGCTTCCCCTTGGGGCATTGACTCCCCGCAGGCGGCGCCGTTTTTTTTGGCTAAAGTGGCCGCGCGGGAGCCGCTTGCCGTGTGTGTAGACGGGGCGGGTTGGCAGGAAACCTCCACGGCTCCGTTGGGGGAGGCGCTGTCGCGCTGGTTGCGTTCCGTTTACAGCCGGATAGAAGAGTCCGGCCGCATGGAAGAATTTAAGGATTTGCAAACCGTGCTGACAAACCCCGTGGTTATTACGCCCCAACCTTGCAGTAAAAACGCCGCTATTGAAAAACAGTATGAAAAATACCTGCGGCAAGGCTCGCTGGCGCGGGGGTATGCGTTCGCCCCGGTGCAGGAAGATTTGCGGGTCATTTTACTGCCGGCTCAAGCGGTGGCGGATTTAAGCGGCAACGCGCAGGCCATGGGGTATTTGGTGCCGGCCACGGCGCAAACTCCGGCGGTGTTGGCCTTAAACCGGGCGGCCGACGTGAAAGAACTTTGGCAAGGGGTGGGCGGCAGTTTGGCTATGCCGCGTACTTCGGCTAAAAAGAGCAAACCGTATATGATTCACGGCGGGGCGGATTTTTCTTGCGCGGATTTGGATGATTTTATTTTGGGGTTGGATTGTTTGGCGGGGCTCCGTCCGCGGCGCGGCGGGGCGGCCGGGTGGAAAAGTTTTTGCCCGCGCAGTTTAACCAGTTATGTAAATTGCAAAGCACAGGGCGGTTGGAAGAAAACGGACGACAAGGCACTGCCCTCGCGCGCGGTGTATGATGTGTGGCGGCAAGCGGCTCTGCGTAAACAAGATTTGGACCCGGCGGTTATGTCCGGCGGATATGACCCCGCCGCGCGGGAAGATTACACCCAAACCCGCAAAGATTCCCAAGGGCGGCTGACGTATGCCCGCCGCGGGCCGGAAGAATATTTTTGGACGTACGAACCCCGCTTTACCCGCGTAAAAAGTTTGTTAAACGGGGAATTATTGCACGAAACGGATATTATCCAAACGCCGCGGTATTTATCCATAGAGCGCAAAGCGGGGGGAAAATACCGCCGCGCGTGGAGCATTGATTTTTTGGCGGACGGCGCCTTATCCACCGAGGAAGAAGAGTTGGCGGACGGCGCGGAAAAAGTGTTCGCGCGCAAAGTAAGTTTTGCCGTGTGGACGGACTCCCGCGAAGAAACGTATGACGAGCCGGACCTGAACTTAAACACCACCGTTTTACGCCCGAACGAGGGCACGGATGGCGAGTGGATTGTAGTAAAAACGGACCGCAAAACCAGGTATGCGGGCTTGCGCGTGGAATTGGACGAAAACGGCCCGCGCGGGCTGGAAGAATATGTACCGATGAGGCCGCAGACTTTCTTGCGCGGGGAGCGGATGCTGCCTTTTGAAACGCGCTTTGGCGAAAACGGCCCGGCGCCGGACTTTCATAGCGAGTTTACACGCCAAAATCTACTGCGGGATGCGCGCGAAAGCCGGCTGTATGCCCAGCGTTTCAGGCAGCTAATGCACAATTTTTACCCGGGGTTGGATTTAAGCGGCGCGCCCCTGCAGTCTTTCCGGCGCGAGGCGGGCAAAAGTTGGTACCGCCGCAAACCGGGGGCTTCCCCGCGGATACAAAAATTTGTGCCGAAAAAATAAACAAATCCGCAAAAAATTTGATATAATATGTACAAGAGCCGCGGATAAGACGTTTGCAAAAATGGTTGCAATAGGCGGCTTTTATTGATAAAATAATTGTAGCAACAAAACAGATTTACTTACGCGTCAACCAAGACACCTCCGACGAGAAATTCGTAGGGAAAGGTGCCGTTGGCTGTCGTTTTCTCTGTCTGAAAAGAAAGAAAAAACGGCTAAAAAACGCGGTGTAATACAGGCAAAAAAATGAACCTGACCAAAGACCAAAAGAAACAAAAGTCGCAAGACTTATCCAGCGAAATCCAAAACGCCGGCACCTTGTTCTTCACGGCCTATCAAGGCTTGAAGTTCGTGGATATGGCTGCCCTGCGCGCGTTGCTGGCTCCCACGGGTGCTAAATTCCGTGTGGAACGCAACGCGATTGTAGAACACGCCATTCGCCAGGCCAACATTGAAGGCGCTGACTCCAAGCTCTTCCAGGGCCCGACGGCTATTGCCGTTGGCGGAGACATCGCCGCGGTGGCCAAAGCGTTGGTGGACTTCCAAAAGAAGTTTGCGGCTTTGAAGCTCAGAGCTTGTTATTCTGACGGCGTATGGTACAACGAAGAACAGGTTAAACAATTGGCTACCATTGGTACCAAGGAAGAAAACCTCTCCAAGTTGGCCGGTGCGTTGTACAACGCAGTTGCGCAGTCTGCTCAAGTCCTGCAAGCTCCGATACGGGATTTTGCCTACGTCATCAAAGCTTTGGAAGAAAAACAAGGCAAATAATGGCGTATGCACCGTCAGGTGCGCCGGACGGTTCTTTTTTAGAAACGGTTTTGTTTTTGCCTGGGGGATTTAGCCCGCGCGGCTTTTCCCCCGGCAAAAGGCAAATACCGCCCGGATTTTTAACAAATCCGGCCGCCGGAAGGTAAAATCTAAACCCGCCAAAGTGCGGTAGTAGCCCGAAAGGATAAATGCACGGGCCTAAACCCGGTTTAGGCAGAAGGCAGCTACTCTATATAAACAAGGAAACATTAAAAATGGCTAAAATGACCAAAGAAGAATTAGTAAATGCTATTGCTGAACTCACCGTTCTGGAACTTTCCGAACTCGTGAAAGCTATTGAAGAAAAATTCGGCGTTAAGGCTGCCGCTCCCGCTGTGGCCGTTGCTGCTGCTCCTGCTGCTGCCGGTGCCGCCGCTGCCGAAGAAAAAGATGAATTCAACGTTGTGTTGACCGCTGTTGACGCTGCCAAAAAAATCAGCGTTATTAAAGTAGTGCGCGAAATCACCGGCTTGGGCTTGAAAGAAGCCAAAGACTTGGTGGAAGGCGCCCCGAAAGCCGTAAAAGAAAACGTTGCCAAAGCCGAAGCTGAAGAATTGAAAAAGAAAATCACCGAAGCCGGCGGCACCGTAGAACTCAAATAGTAGCACAACGTATTATTTAAGCCCATGTCCCCGCGCTTGCGCGGGGCTTGGGCTTGCGTACCCCCCAAAGTGTTTGGGTATTTAAGCAGTCTACCAGTTGTTGCGAGTGCGTGCAACCACCGGCGGACCGCTTACAAAAAAGCAGCAGGATATTGGCAAAATGATTGAAAAGCAAATAAATTTCGGCAAAATCTCCACCAAGCTCCCTTTACCCAATTTATTGGATATGCAACAAAGCTCCTTTAAGGACTTTTTGCAAGAAGATGTCCCCCCGTCTAAACGGGAACTGAAAGGCCTTCAGGCCGCATTTGAGGACGTCTTCCCTATTGAAGCCCCCGATGGGAGCATGAGACTTGAATTTTTGAAATATGAATTTGGAACCCCGCGCTACGCCACGCCGGCCGAAGCCACCGTGCGCGACAGCACTTATTCCGTGCCGCTCAAAGCGGTGTTGCGCCTGTATGTAAAACAGAAAAACGGGAAAATGAAAGAAGCCTCCGACCAAGACGTCACCTTGTGTGATGTGCCGCTGATGACGGATGCCGGTTGCTTTGTGTATAACGGGGCCGAACGTGTGGTGGTCAGCCAGATGCACCGCTCCCCGGGTATTATTTTTGAAGAAGACGAAGAAAAGAAACAATCCACCTTTGGTAAACGCCTGTATGTGGCGCGCATTATCCCGTACCGCGGTGCGTGGATTGAGTTTTCGTTTGACTTGATGAACGCCCTTTGGGTGCGCATTGACCGCAAGAAAAAAGTGTTAGCCTCCACGTTCCTGCGCGCTTGTGGTTTGGAAACCAACGCACAGATTATCCAAACTTTCTATAACTGCGAAGAAGTGGAAGTAAAGCCTACTGCTATTGAAAACGTCATCGGCCGCTATGCCGCGGATGATATTTACGACCCGTCCACCGGTGAAGTGCTTTGGAACCTGGACGATAAAGCCACCCTGCCGATTGACGATAAACTTTTCAAAACGTTAATTGAAAAGAACGTAAAAACCATTAAAGTAATTGCCGGTAAGCCCCGCCAGGATGACCCCGGTATTTTGGCCACGTTGGAACACCGCAAGGATTCCATCCGCACCGCCGCCGAAGCCCAAGCCGAAATTTATAAAAAGATGAGAGGCCAGGACTTTGTGGTTAAGGAACAGGCCGAAACCTTCCTGGATAACTTAATTTTTGATAACATCCGCCGCTATGACCTCAGCTTTGTGGGCCGCTATAAAATCAACAAAAAATTCCACAAACTGTTTGAATTAATCGGCAAAAACAAATTCAAAAAGTTTACCGCTCCGTCCGATAAACGCCGCACGTTGTCGCCGGAAGATATTGTAGTGACCGTAAAGTATTTGCTGGCCTTGAACGCCGGCGAAGATGCGCAAAAAATGTATGGCGACGATATGGTCTTTAAGGTAGACGATATTGACCACTTGGGCAACCGCCGTATCCGCGGGATTGGGGAATTGTTGGAAAACCAAATCCGCGTGGGGCTTTCCCAAATGGCAAAAACGGCGCGTGACCGCATGAACCGCGAGCTGACCTCTTTTACGCCCCGCGCGTTGGTCAACGCCCAGCCGGTGCAAGCTATTATCCGCAAATTTTTCGGTACGTCCCAACTGTCCCAGTTTATGGACCAAATCAACCCGTTAGGGGAATTGACCCACAAACGCAGACTTTCCGCTTTAGGGCCCGGCGGTTTGAACCGCAAACGCGCCGGCTTTGAAGTGCGCGACGTACACTATACCCACTACGGCCGCGTGTGCCCCATTGAAACGCCGGAAGGCCCGAACATCGGGTTGATTACCTCTTTGGCGTGCTATTCCAAAGTAAACAAATTCGGTTTGATTGAAACGCCGTATTTGAAAGTGGAAAACGGCAAACTGACCGGGCGCATTGAATCCTTAACCGCCGACGAAGAAGACGATAAATTCGTGGCGCAGGCCAATACGCCGGTGGACGAAAAAGGCAAAATTATTGCCGATACCGTCCAGGGCCGTATCCGCGCGGACTATCCGCTCGTTTCCCCCAAGGAAGTGGACTATATGGACGTGTCCCCCTTGCAGGTTATCAGCGTGTCCGCCGCGTTAATTCCGTTCTTGGAACACGACGACGCCAACCGTGCCTTGATGGGCTGCAACATGCAACGCCAGGGCGTGCCGCTGCTCATTACCGAAGCCCCTTATGTGGGTACCGGTATTGAACACGAAGTCGCCCGCGACTCCGGTACCGCCGTGGTTGCCAAACGCGACGGCGTGGTGCAATTTGCCGACGCTTCCAAAATTATCGTGAAAGCCAAAGACGGCTCCGACGATATTTATGAACTTTTGAAATATAAACGCTCCAACCAAGATACCTGCATTAACCAACGCCCGATTGTATTTACCGGCGATAAAGTGGTGCAAGGGCAAGTGTTGGGCGACGGCCCGTCCATGGATAACGGCTATTTGGCGTTGGGCCGCAACGTGCTGGTAGGCTTTATGTGCTGGGAAGGGTATAACTACGAAGACGCCATCTTGGTTTCCAGCCGCTTGGTAAAAGAAGATATGTTTACCTCTATCCACTTGCACGAATTTACCGTGGACTCCCGCAACACCAAACTGGGCGCGGAAGAAATCACCCGCGATATTCCGAACATTGGTGCGGAAGCGCTTTCCCATTTGGATAACGACGGTATTGTGTTGCCGGCCACGGTGGTGGAACCGGGGGATATTTTGGTAGGTAAAGTGACCCCGAAAGGCGAACAACAATTAACGCCGGAAGAAAGATTGTTAAAAGTAATCTTCGGTAAAAAAGCCGATGACGTGGTGGATGCCTCCTTGCGCGTTCCGCCCGGCACCAGCGGCAAAGTAATCGGCACCCGCGTATTTGTACGCAAAGAAAAGCTGACGAAAGCCGAAGAAAAAGCCCGCTTGAAAGCGTTGGTGGACGAAAAAGACGCCACGCTGGAACTTTTGAAAGAACAACGCAAACGCGCTTTGGCCAACGCCAAAGAAACGCTGAAAGATGCGGAATATAAGAAAGAAGAAGCCCGCTTGAACGCGTTGTATAAATTGATGGAGAAAAAAGCGGACGAACACTTCACCCGCGAAACGGAATTTGCTAAACAAGGGGATGAGCTGGGTGTGACGGTCAACAAATCCGTCAAAGTGTTTATTGCTTCCAAACGCAAACTGCACGTTGGGGACAAAATGTCCGGCCGCCACGGGAACAAAGGGGTGGTCGCGCGTATTTTGCCGGAAGAAGATATGCCTTTCTTGCCGGACGGCACCCCGCTGGATATTGTGCTTTCTCCGTTGGGTATTCCTTCCCGTATGAACGTGGGCCAGTTGTTGGAAACCATGCTCGGTTGGGCGGCGCACTACTTGCATTACAACGCCGCTACCCCGGTGTTTGACGGCCCGAGCGAAGCCAAAGTGGTGGAAGAAATCCGCAAAGCAAAAGAGAAAATTTTGGACGATAAAGGACTTACGGGTAAAGCGCGCGCCGAATACGCCGCCAAATACCTGCCGGACGATTACTGCCGTATTACGCTGTACGACGGCCGCACCGGCGAACCGTTTGAAGAAAAAGTGACTATCGGCTACAAATATATGTTGAAACTGATTCACTTGGTGGAAGACAAGGTTCACGCCCGCTCCACCGGTCCTTACAGCTTAATTACGCGCCAGCCCTTGGGCGGTAAAGCCCAGTTCGGCGGCCAGCGCTTCGGGGAAATGGAAGTGTGGGCCATTGAAGGTTATGGTGCAACGTATACGCTGCAAGAATTCCTGACGGTCAAGTCCGACGATTTTGTGGGCCGTACCAAAATGTACGAATCTATCGTAAAAGGCGAAGCCCCTGCCCAACCCGGTGTGCCGGAATCCTTTAAGGTATTAATTAAAGAATTGCAGGCACTCGGTTTAAGCGTGGACTTGCTGAAGAAAGTGGACGAAGAAGGCGCGAACGGCGCGCCTTCCGCCTCCGAAAAATTGGTTGAGGCCAAAGACGCCGATATTGAGGCGGGAATTGTGACGAAATAGCGTTCGGAGCTTTTGAAAATGCAAACGAAAAAAGTGAAAAAACTTAGCGAATTAAATTTCTTTGATTTTGATGCCATTAAATTGGGCATTGCCAGCCCGGAACAGATACTGTCCTGGTCTTACGGGGAAGTAAAAAAACCGGAAACCATCAACTACCGCACGCTCAAACCGGAGCGCGACGGTCTGTTCTGCGAACGTATCTTCGGGCCGACCAAAGACTACGAATGCGCCTGCGGTAAATACCGCTGGGTAAAATTCAAAGGGATTCAGTGCGACCGCTGCGGTGTGGAAATTACCGAAGCGAAAGTGCGCCGCGAACGCATGGGCCATATTGAATTGGCCGTGCCGGTGGCCCACGTTTGGTTCTTGCGCAAAAACCCGTCCCGCATTGGTATTATTTTGGATATGCGCACCAGCGATTTGGAACGCGTGGTGTACTATGCCGCCTATGTGGTAATTGAAGACTGCATAGACAGCGTGACCGGGCGCACGGATTTCAAAAAAGGCACGTTGCTTTCCGACGTGCAAGTGCGCGAAGCCCGCAAAAAACACGGTGCCCGCTTGAAAGTGGACATCGGGGCTCCGGCTATCCAAAAATTATTGCAAGGCATTGATTTTGATAAAGAAATTCCGGCCCTGCACGAACAGTTGAAAAACACGCAGAGCGAACTGGAACGCACCAAACTTATCCGCCGCATTAAAACGATGGAAGAATTTAAGGAAAGCGGCAACCGCCCCGAATGGATGATTATGAGCGTACTGCCGGTCATTCCGCCGGACTTGCGCCCGCTCGTTCCGCTGGATGGCGGCCGTTTTGCGGCTTCTGACTTGAACGACTTGTACCGCCGCATTATCAACCGCAACAACCGCTTGAAACATATTGAATCCTTGCGCGCGCCGGAAGTGATGATTTATAACGAAAAACGCCTCCTGCAAGAAGCGGTGGATGCGTTGATTGAAAACGGTGCCCGCGGTAAAGTTTCTATCGGGCCCGGCGGCAGACCGCTGAAATCTCTTTCCGACAGCATTAAAGGTAAACACGGTCGTTTCCGCCAGAACTTGCTGGGTAAACGCGTGGACTATTCCGGCCGCTCCGTTATTGTGGTAGGCCCGAACTTGAAACTGCACCAGTGCGGTTTGCCGAAACTGATGGCGTTGGAACTTTTCAAACCGTTTATCATTGGCGAATTGATGAAGAAAGAAGGCGTCACCTTGAAATCCGCCAAAAAGATGTTGGAGCGCGTCCGCCCGGAAATTTGGGATATTTTGGAAAAAGTGACCAAAAATCACCCGGTCCTTTTGAACCGCGCCCCCACCTTGCACCGCTTGGGTATCCAGGCGTTTGAACCGGTACTGATTGAAGGTAAAGCCATTCAGTTGCACCCGCTTACCTGTGCCGCTTTCAACGCTGACTTCGACGGTGACCAGATGGCCGTTCACGTGCCGCTTTCTTTGGAAGCCCAAATGGAAGCCCGCGCGCTGATGTTGGCCTCTAACAACATTTTATCTCCCGCGTCCGGCAAGCCGATTGCCACGCCGTCCCACGATATGGTATTGGGTATTAACTTTATTACCACCATTAAGGACGGCGACATCGGCGAAGGCTCTATCTTCGGCAGTAAAGAAGAAGCCCTCGTGGCGTTGGAATACGGCAAACTGTCCTTGCACGCTAAAATTAAAGTGCGCGGATTAAACGTAATTGCCGAACCCGGTTTGGACCCGAAAGATGAAGGGAATGCCTCCAAATGGAAAGATTTTACTTCCGTGGGCCGCATTATTTTCAACCAAGTAATGCCCAAAGGGTGGAACTACATCAACAAGACCGTGGACAAAAAAGTCTTGGCCGCGTTGGTGGACGAATGTTATAAGAGCAAAGAATACGGCCGCTATGCCGCCGTACAGCTTTTGGATAACATTATGAAGATGGGCTACCACTATGCTACGCTGTCCGGCTTGTCTATTTCCGTGGCGGATATGACGATTCCGTCTGCCAAACAGAAATACATTGCGGATGCCAAAAAACAAGTGGCCCAAATCCAAGCCCAGGCGGATGCCGGTATCATTACCGAAGGCGAACGCTATAACAAAGTAATTGATATTTGGACCCGCGTGACGGATGACGTGGGTAGCGAACTCTTCAAAGAAATGAAAAAATTTGAAGATTCCAAATATGACCCCACCAATAAGGAACACAGCGGCCAGCGCTTTAACTCCGTCTACATGATGGCTGATTCCGGCGCCCGCGGTTCCCGCCAACAGGTGCGCCAGTTGGCCGGTATGCGCGGTTTGATGGCTAAACCGCAGAAGAAACTGACCGGCGGCCAGGGTGAAATTATTGAAAACCCGATTACCGCTAACTTCCGTGAAGGGCTGTCCGTGTTGGAATACTTTATTTCCACGCACGGTGGTCGTAAAGGTCTTTCCGATACGGCTTTGAAAACAGCCGACGCCGGTTATTTAACCCGCCGTTTGGTGGACGTAGCCCACAACGTAGTAATTACGGAAGAAGACTGCGGCACCCACAACGGGATTGTAGTTAAATCCTTGATGAGCGGCGAAGATATGGTGGAACCGATTGAAGAACGTATTTTGGGCCGCACCAGCTTGGAAGACGTGGTGGTCAAAACTCCGGACGGTAAAGATTTAACCATCATTAAAGAAGGCGATTTGATTACGCTGGAACAGAGCAAACTGGTCAAACAATATGGGGTGGAATCCGTACGCATCCGCTCCGTGCTGACCTGCGAAGCGCCGTTCGGCGTGTGCGCCCGCTGCTATGGCTTGTCCTTGGCTACCGCTACCAGAAGCAACCCCGGCGATTCCGTGGGTATTATTGCGGCCCAGTCCATCGGCGAACCGGGTACCCAGCTTACGTTGCGTACGTTCCACATCGGTGGTACGGCGTCGCGCGTGTTGGCCCGCAGCCAGGCGGTTGCCGAAGTTTCCGGCAAAGTGACCTTCAAAGATATGAAGCTCATTACGGACCGCTTTGATAAAAAAATCTGCATTTCCCGCAATGGCTCTATCTTTGTAGAGGCCGGAAATGGTACAATAAAAGAATATAAGATTCAGTATGGTGCGGCCGTGTACACCGCGGATAAAGCCCATGCTGAAAAAGGGACGCTGCTGGCCGAATGGGACCCGCACTCTATTCCTGTATTGGCGGAAGTGACCGGAACGGTTAAACTTTCCGACGTAGTGGAAGGTATTACCTTGCAGGAAGAACGCAACAAAGTGACGGGTGTTATTGAACGTAAAATCATCGCCAGCCGCATGGGCAAAAAGAACCCGCGTATCAGCATTGAAGGCAAAGGCTCCAAGATGAACTTGCCGTTGCCGATTGATACGATTTTGATGGTAGAAAGCGGGGAAGAAGTAGAACCCGGTGATATTTTGGCAAAAATCGCCCGCGAAGCCGGCAGTACCAAAGACATCACGGGCGGTCTGCCCAGAATTGCGGAATTGTTTGAAGCCCGCCGCCCGCGCAACCCGGCCATTATTGCCGAGTTTGAAGGGATTGTGAGCTTGGAAACGTCCCCGAAAGGTTTGATTGAAGTAGTCGTGCGGAATGAAGAAACCAACCAGGTTAAACAGTACAGCATTCCGCAAGGCAAACACTTGGTCGTGTACGAAGGCGACCACGTTGGCGTGGGCGAAGCCCTGACCGACGGCGCTATTGACCCGCACGATGTGTTGCGTGTCAAAGGCGATAAAGAAGCACAAGAGTTCCTGTTAAACGCCATTCAGGAAGTGTACAGACTGCAGGGCGTGACGATTAATGACAGACATATTGAGGTTATTGTCCGTCAGATGTTGGGGAACGTAAAAATTCTGGACGCAGGTGATACGGCGTTCCTGAAAGGTGAAATCCGCAGCAAAGCCAGCTGGCTCAGAGAAAACGCTAAAATGAAAGCGGCCGGCAAAAACATGGCGGATGCGGAAACCATCCTTTTGGGTATCAGCAAAGCATCCCTCGCTTCCGAATCGTTTATATCCGCGGCAAGCTTCCAAGAAACCACCAAGGTTTTGACGGATGCCGCAATTACGGGCCAGGTGGACGAATTGCAAGGCCTGAAAGAAAATGTAATCGTAGGCCATTTGATACCGGCGGGTACGGGTATTTCCGCCCGGCAAATTGCCGAAGAGTTTGAAGAAAAACGCAAAGAAACAGGAGAGAAGTAATGCCAACAGTAAACCAATTAGTGAAATACGGACGGGCGAAAGAAATTCACAGAACGAAATCCCCGGCGTTGCAAGCTTGCCCTCAAAGAAGAGGCGTCTGCACCCGTGTTTATACCACAACCCCCAAAAAGCCTAACTCTGCTTTAAGAAAGGTTGCCCGTGTAAAGTTGACCTCCAAAGTGGAAGTCACCGCTTACATTCCCGGTGTGGGCCACAACTTGCAGGAACACTCTATTGTGTTAGTGCGCGGTGGCCGTGTGAAAGACTTGCCGGGTGTGCGCTATCACATCATTCGCGGCGCGTTGGACGCGTCGGGCGTTGAAAACAGAAAACAGGGCAGATCTCTTTACGGCGTAAAGAGACCCAAGGCCGGTAAATAATTTAGGAGTTAGAACAGTATGCCTAGAAAAGGTTTAAGACCCAGAGACAGAAGACCGCAACCCGCACCGGATTTTAAGTACAATTCCGTGTTGGTTTCCCGGTTTATTAACAAATTGAATTTTGAAGGTAAAACTTCCGCCGCCGAAAAAGTATTAGACGGCGCCATGGCTATCATTGCCGAAAAAACCAAAGAAAACGCGCTGGACGTATTCAATAAATGTATTGAAAACGTCCGCCCGTTGGTGGAAGTAAAAGCCCGCCGCGTGGGTGGTGCTACTTATCAGGTTCCTACGGAAGTAAAACCGTTGCGCAGCACCTCTTTGGCTATGCGCTGGCTGATTGGCGCCGCGCAAAGCCGCAAAGGCCGCCCGATGGCTGAAAAATTGGCCGAAGAAATCATCTTGGGCGCCAAAAAAGAAGGCACCGCTTTCAAGAAAAGAGAAGACGTGCATAAAATGGCCGAAGCCAACCGCGCTTTTGCCCATTTCAAATGGTAATTGGGAACTAAAGATATGGCTGAATTCAAAACCTATCCGTTAGATAAAATCAGAAACATCGGTATTATCGCGCACATTGACGCCGGTAAGACCACCACCTCTGAAAGAATCCTTTACTATACCGGTAAAGTGCATAAAATCGGGGAAACGCACGACGGCGCGTCCGTGACGGACTGGATGGAACAGGAACGCGAACGCGGTATTACTATTACCTCCGCCGCCATTTACTGCGTTTGGAAAGATTGCCAACTCAACATTATTGACACCCCCGGCCACGTGGACTTCACCGCCGAAGTGGAACGTTCTTTGCGCGTTCTGGACGGCGCTGTGTGCTGCTTTGACGGCGTGCAGGGCGTGGAACCCCAGTCTGAAACCGTATGGCGCCAGGCTGATAAGTACCATGTACCCCGTATTGCTTACATCAACAAGATGGACCGCATCGGCGCGGACTTCGTCCGCTCCGCCAACTCCATTAAGGAAAAACTGGGCGGCAACGCTTGCCCCATTCAGCTTCCTGTCGGCGCCGAAGATAAATTCGTCGGCGTGGTGGACTTGGTAAAAATGAAAGCCATTATTTGGGACGGCGACCACAACGGCGCCACCTTTAACGAGGTAGAAATCCCGGCGGACCTGAAAGAAGCGGCCGAAAAAGCCCACTTGGAAATGATTGAAAAGCTGGCGGATTTTGATGAAGCCTTAATGGAACGCTACTTGAACGGCGAAACGAACTTCACCGTTGAAGAAATTAAAAAAGCCATTCGTAAAGGTACCTTAACGGGTAAATTCTTCCCCGTGATTTGCGGTTCCTCTTACAAAAACAAAGGCGTTCAACCCTTGTTGGACTGCGTGAACGATTATCTACCCTCTCCTGTAGACGTTCCTGCCGTCAAAGGGACCAATCCCAACACGGGCGAAGAAGAATTCCGCAAACCGTCCAACACGGAACCGTTCTGCGGCTTAATCTTCAAAATTCAAACGGACCCGTTTGTGGGTAAATTAAGCTTCTTCCGCATTTATTCCGGTATGCTTAAAGCCGGTGATACGGTGTTCTTCCCCGGCAAAAACGCCTCTGAACGCTTCGGCCGTATGATGCGTATGATGGCCGACAAACGCGAAGAAGTAAAAGAATTGGGCGCCGGCGAAATTGCCGCCACCGTGGCTATTAAAAATGCCCGCGTGGGGCAGACCATTTGCTCTCCGGACCACCCGATTGTGCTGGAAAGCATCACTTTCCCTGAACCGGTAATCTCCATCGCCGTGGAACCCAAATCCAAGGCCGATGAAGAAAAAATGTCCAACGCGCTGGCCCGCTTGGCCGAAGAAGACCAAACCTTCCGCGTGCATACGGACGAAGAAACCGGCCAAACCGTTATTTCCGGTATGGGCGAACTCCACTTGGATATTATTGTTGACCGCATGAAACGCGAATTCAACGTACAAGCCAACGTGGGCGCGCCGCAGGTTGCGTATCGCGAAACCATCACCAAAACGGTGGAACAGGAAACCAAGTTTGTGCGCCAGTCCGGCGGTCGTGGTCAATATGGTCACGTCTTCCTTAGACTGGAACCGCAGGAAAAAGGCAAAGGGTTTGAATTCGTTAACGAAATCACCCAAGGCCGTATTCCGAAAGAATACATCCCTGCTATTGAAAAAGGCTGCCGCGAAGCGCTGGATTCCGGTGCGATCGCCGGGTACCCCTTGGTGGATATTAAAGTGGCCGTGTTTGACGGTTCCTTCCACGAAGTGGACTCCTCCGAAATGGCCTTTAAGATTGCTGCCTCTATGGCCTTGAAAGACGGCGCCAAGAAAGCCAACCCGATTATTCTGGAACCTATCATGAAAGTAGAAGTGGTAGCTCCGGAAGCCAACTTGGGCGATATTATTGGTGACTTGAGCTCCCGCCGCGGCCAAATCGGCGAAATGGGTGTGCGCGGCAACGTGCGCTATGTACGCGCCGAAGTGCCGCTGGCCGAAATGTTCGGCTATGCCACCAACGTCCGCTCCTTATCTCAGGGCCGCGCGTCGTTCACCATGGAACCCAGCCACTATGCTGAAGTCCCGGCGAACGTAGCCAAAGCCATTATTGAAAAGAGAACGGCTGAAAAGACTGCCGCCTAATCAGGTTGCAACTTGAACATTTACGGAACGCCTGCCAAAAGCGGGCGTTCCGTTTTTTGTTGTAGGGATATGCGTTGTGGGGGGAGCTGGGCCGTTGCGTGGGGGCGCGGCTTTTGTGTGGCGGAACCCGCGTTGCCCAGTGCGTATGCGCGTGGTGGGGGGCGTGATTTTTGAGGGAAGGGCGGATAAGCCGTTGGGCGTGGTGGGGGATAAACCTTACCCGGGGCGTGGTAAATTTCGGCAAAATGCGCGGCGCTTTCCGGCCGTAGCGGTCAATCACTCAACTGGGCATATTGTGTAAACAGCAACGCAAACGCGCGGCGCTTTCCGGCTCGTTTTTTGCTACAATACCAAATATGAGATTTCCTTTCATTTTAGGGGCGGTGTGCCTGCTTGCGGTCGGCTGTGCGCCCAGTTTGCAAAAACACCAAAACCAGCTTTTTGCCCGCTTTGTGGCACAAGCCCATGTGGGTTGTTCGGCGGATGAAGAATGTACGGCCGTTCTGCTTTCGTGCCGTTATCCCCAATGGGGCTATGCCGCCATTAACCGTTTGGAGCTGGGGGATGTTAAGCGTATCCGCCAGGCCGATTGGTACACCCGCTGTAAAAAAGAGCCGCCGCCCGCGGATGAAATCCCTACCCGGTGTGTTTCCGGGCGGTGCCGGTTAGTAAACCCATAAACAGATTTGGTATAATATAAAAAACTTATCAGGGAGACTTTTATGCTAAAACAAATTGCTGTCGGTTTGTTGTTGATCGCCGGTGTATTGGGGGCGGGGTGCGCTTCGGCTCCTAAAAACGGGCATACCTATACCCAGCTGATTCAGGCTAACCAAGACTGCCGGACGGATGCGGATTGTGTAGCTGTCAACCGTTCCTGCTGCCGCTGTGACGGTAAAGTTGCCGTCAACCGGCGTGTGGCCGCCGCTTTGCGCACTAAATGGCTCAGCGACTGCCCCACCGCCGTCTGCACCCAAGAAATGTGCTATACGGATTTGAACGTGTCCTGCCAAAATAACCGTTGCGTGGGTACTTTGGCCCAATAAATTTATGAAACAGTGGAAACTTCTTTTGTGTGGTTGTGCGGCCCTTTTTGTGGGGGCCTGCACCAGCCCAAGCGCCGCGGTGAATGCCGTTCCGGCGGAATATGCCCAATTAGTGGCTTCGGCCGATAAAACCTGCCAAACGGATAGCGATTGCGCCGCCGTTCAAAAGGGCTGTTGCCCTTGCGCGGGTTATGAGGCCGTCAACGCCCGCGTGGCCGCCAAATTGCAAAAAAAGCTGAAAAAAGCGTGCGGTATGGCCGCTTGCACTTTGGAAATGTGCTACGAGGAAATTACGCCTAAATGCGTAAAGAACCAATGCGCGGGAGAGCTTAAACCAATGTCCGCGTATCGGATGAATTAGAGGAAATAAATGAAAAAAGTATTTTTTATGATGTTAGCCGCCGGGTTGTTTGCCGCGTGCGGTACTGCCCAGCAAAACGTGGGGATTAACGCCGTTCCGGCCCAATTAACCAAGGCCGTGGCGGCGGCAGATAAAGCCTGTCAGGCCGATAGCGATTGCGTGGCCGTGCAGAAAGGTTGCTGCCCCTGCGCCGGGTATGAAGCCGTAAATAAAACGGCGGCCCAAAAGGTTCAAACGGTGTTGGATAAAGCCTGCGCCGGCGGCGGTTGCACGCGCGAAGCGTGCTATACGCGCATTACCACCCAGTGTGTAAACCACGTTTGCACAGGTACCCTGGTGGCTCCGCGTGCGGTAGCTTTGTAAGTTATTAAAATAACAAAAGGCCGGCCCGAAAGCCGGTCTTTTTGTTTGTAAAGAAAGCAACCACCGGTTTGTATTGGAGAATACCTTTACAACCCTAAACAGATTTTATACAATATACATAAGCGAATTTTAGGCGTTGGATTTGAACGCAAAACGGTGAAAATTGTTAGTAAAAATTCTACGCAAACGCCCCTGAATTTTGGTATAATAAATAGTACCGAATTTAGACGCATGGCAGAGAAATTCCTTACCGGCCCGACGAGAAAGGCGACCGGTGAAGGTTTTTCTGCCCTATAATTTTTTATTAAAAGTTGTTTTAAGGAAATCAAAAATGGCAGAAAAAACTGAAAAGAAAGCTCACGCGCTGAGCCAAGAAAGAATCCGCATTAAACTGCGTTCTTATGACCATCGCATGTTGGACACCTCGGTTTCCCGCATTGTGGAAACTGCCCAAAAAACGGGTGCCATCGTGGCGGGTCCTGTTTTGTTGCCGGTTCGGATTAAAAAGTACACCGTACTTCGCTCTCCTCATACCGACAAGAAAAGCAGAGAACAGTTTGAAATGCGTATTCACAAAAGACTTATTGACTTGAAAAGCCCCACCTCCAAAACCGTGGACGAACTGATGAAATTGGATTTGCCCGCCGGTGTGGATGTGGCCATTAAAAGCAATTAATAGGAAATACAGACACTATGACAGAAGAAATCAAACAAGCTGCTGGTGCCCAAGAGGCAACGAACGTTGCTGAAGCGGCCAAAGCAGAAACTGTCAAAGAAGCTCCCGAATCTTTCCGCTTTGTAATTGGGGAAAAAGTCGGCATGACGCAGCTCTTTGATGAAAAAGGCAATCTGCATGGCGTATCCGTTGTAAAAGCGGGTCCGTGCAAGGTTGTGCGTGTCAGAACCCTGGAAAAAGACGGCTACAACGCCGTTTGCGTGGGTTTTGGCGAAGTGAAAGAAAGCAAGCTCAACAAACCCGAACTCGGGTACTTCAAAAAAGTAAACGCCGCGCCGGTTAAACACATGAAAGAATGCCGTGTTGCCGACGTGAACGGTTTTGAAATCGGCCAAGTCATTTCACTTGAAAAAGTATTCAAACCCGGCGACTATGTAGACGTGCAGGGTAAAATTAAAGGCCACGGCTTTGCGGGCGCTATGAAACGCCACGGGTTCGCCGGCCAGCCGGATTCCCACGGTGCTTCCGACAGATGCCGCGCACCGGGTTCTTTGGGTTCCCGCCGCTCCTTGGGTAAAGTGCTTTCCGGCCAGCGCATGGCTGGTCATTACGGCACCACCACCCATACCGTATCCAAAATTGAAGTTATCAAAGTGGACAACGAAAACGGACTTCTTTTCTTGAAAGGCTCCGTACCGGGTGCCAAAGGCTCCATCGTGTCCGTGTTGGAAACTTCCAAAAACAGAAAACACGTAGTGGCTCCCGTGGTGCAGAAAATCTCTGCTTCCAAAGCCGCTAACAAGAAGTAAGGACTTGGACCTATGGAAACAAAAGTTTTAGATATTAAAGGTAAAGAAAAAGGGACCTGCGCTCTGCCGGAAAGTTTGTTCGCCGTCAAAGCCAACCCTACCTTCTTGCACGAAGTCGTCACTGCTTTCTTGGCCAACCAAAGAAGCGGCACCGCCGATGTGAAAACCCGCAGTGAAGTTTCCGGCACCGGCAAAAAACCGTGGAAACAGAAAGGCACCGGCCGCGCCCGCCAGGGCAGCTTGCGCGCCCCTCAATTCCGCCACGGTGGTGTAGCTTTCGGGCCCACCCCGCACTCTTACCGCCAGGAATTGCCGGTTGCCAAACGCCGCTTGGCTTTGGCTATGGCGCTTTCCACCAAATTGTCCGAAGGCAACTTGGTCGTCTTGGAAGATTTGAAAGTATCCGAACCCAAAACCAAAGCGTTTGCCGCTGTGTTGGAAACCCTTTCCGCCGGGCGCAAACCGTTGTTGTTGGGCAACTTTGCGGATGCCAACACTAAGTTAGCCGGGCGCAATATTGCCGGGTTGACCCACCTTCTTCCTGAAGACATTAATGCCTATGTAGTGCTTAACAGCACCAAGGTTATTATGACCAAAGAAGCGTTGGAAAAAATTAGCGCCACGTTTACCAAGGAGGCCAAATAATGACCCGTACTTACGAAATTCTTAAAAAGCCTCTTTTGACCGAAAAAAGTGTGGTCGCCAGAGATGCGCAAAACCGCTATGGTTTTGTGGTATCCAAAAATGCATCTAAGGGCGAAATCAAAACTGCCGTAGAAAAGATCTTTAACGTCACTGTTGTTAAAATTAACACCATTACCGTCACGGGCAAAACGCACCGCATGGGCCGGTATGAAGGCAAAAGACCTGACTACAAAAAAGCTTTCGTCACCCTTAAAGAAGGCGATAAAATAGAAGTGGTTGAAGCCACTGCTAAGTAGAGTATTAAGGAGAACTACTAACTATGCCTATTAAGTCATTCAGACCTTATACCCCTTCCCGCAGAACCATTACGGTAGCCGATTTTTCGGAAATTACCAAAAAAACTCCGGAGAAGAGTTTAACCAAGGGTCTGCGCAAAACCGGCGGACGCAATAATACCGGTATGGTTATGGTGCGCCACATTGGTGGTGGCCATAGACGCGCTTACAGAACCATTGATTTTAAGAGAGAAAAACTTGGCGTGCCGGCCAAAGTGGTTGCTATTGAATACGACCCGAACCGCAGCGCCCGTATTTGTCTTTTAAGCTATGCCGACGGGGAAAAGAGATATATTCTCCACCCGGTGGGCGTAAAAGTGGGCGATGTGCTGATGTCCGGCCCGACCGCTGAAATTAAAGTGGGTAATTGCCTTGCTCTTAAAAACATTCCTGAAGGTACTTTTATCCACGCGATTGAACTGCAAGTCGGTAAAGGTGCGCAGTTGGCCAGAAGCGCCGGCTCTCAAGCCCAGCTGATGGCGCGCGAATCCGACTATGCCCACATTAAAATGCCGTCCGGCGAAATCCGCTTGGTACCCAGCGCTTGCTGCGCCACCATCGGCCAAGTCGGCAATGTGGACCACTCCAACGTGGTAATCGGCAACGCTGGCCGCAACCGCCAACGCGGTATTCGCCCCACGGTTCGTGGTAGCGCGATGAACGCGGTAGACCACCCGATGGGCGGTGGCCGCGGTCACGGTAAAGGCGGCAACATTCCGCGCTCTCCGTGGAACCAACAAACCCGCGGTTTGAAAACCCGCTCCACGAAGAAAGCGTTTGGTTGGATGATTGTCAGCGACAGAAGAAAAAACAAGGTTAAGTAATTATGGGAAGATCAACTAAAAAAGGTCCGTTTGTAGACATAAACCTGTTGGAAAAGGTTCAAGCAATGAACGCTTCCAACGAAAAGAAACCTATTAAAACGTGGGCAAGAGCCTGCACGATTGTTCCCGAATTTGTGGGACACACCTTCTTGGTGCATAACGGCAGAAAGTTCCTTCCCATTTACGTTTCCGAAAGAATGGTAGGTTATAAGCTCGGTGAATTTTCTTTCACCCGGTTGTTCAAAGGTCACGGTGGCATGACGAAAGACTCCACCGCCTTGAAATAAGAGTTGAGGATTTGATATGGAAGCTTGTGCAAAAGCTAAATTTCAACGGTACGGTAGCCGCAAGGTGAACCTCGTATTGGACCAAATCCGCGGTAAAAATGTCAAAGCGGCGGAAGATGTATTGCCGTTTATTGCCAAAAGAACCTCGGACCTCGTGTTCAAAACGCTTCACAGCGCTGCTGCCAACCTGGAAGTAAAAGCGGGCAAAAAACTGGACATGACCAAAGTATTCATTAAAGAAGCTTTCGCCAATCTGGGGCCCAGCAACCACTTGAAAAGAGTGCAGCCCGGTCCGCAAGGCCGCGCTATGCCTTACAAAAAAAGCATGTGTCATCTGACTGTCATCGTCACCGATGAAAAAAAGGGAGGTCGCTAATTTATGGGACATAAGATTCACCCTCGGTCCATTAGACTGGGCTATATTCAGGATTGGCGTTCCCGCTGGTTCGCCCCCAAGAATATGCCGGCGTTAATCATGGAAGATTTCCAGATTCGCAAAATTGTAGATGACAAATTCAAAATGGCGGCCGTAAGCTATGTGGGCATTGAACGTGCCGGCGCTTTCTTGCGCTTGAACATTCACACCGCCCGCCCGGGCGTGGTGATTGGCAAAAAAGGTGCCGACATTGAAGCCCTGCGCAAAGAAATTGAAGCCCTTACCGGCAGCAAAACCTTTGTGAACGTCATTGAAATCAAGAGCCCGGAAACGGATGCTCAACTGGTGGCCCAATCTATCGCTATGCAGCTTGAAAAACGCGCCCACTACGGCGCCGCTATGAAGAAAGCGATTGAAAAAGCCCTTTCCGGTAAAGCGTTGGGTATCAAAATTATGGTATCCGGCCGCTTGGGCGGTGCTGAAATTGCCCGCACGGAATGGAAACGTGAAGGCCGCGTGCCGTTGCACACCTTGTGCGCGGACATTGACTACGGTTTTACCGAAGCGTCCACCATCAGCGGTAAGATTGGTATTAAAGTGTGGATTTTCAAAAGAACGCACTTTGCCAAATCTCCCAAAGAAATTATGCAGGAACTGAAAAAACATAGAGATATGGAAAGCGGTTCCGCCGAAGGCGTCACGGAAGTCGTTGCCCCGGCCAAGGAAGCTAAATAGAGGAATTTACTTATGTTAATGCCTAAAAGAGTAAAATATCGCAAACCGTTTAGCGCCCCCCGCATTAAAGGCAATGCCAAAAGAGGCGCCGAGGTTGTGTTCGGTGAATATGGGCTCAAAGCATTAGAACCCAAATGGATCACCGCCCGGCAGATTGAATCTGCCCGTATTACGCTGTCCAGATTCATCAAGAAAAAAGGTAAACTCTGGATTCGCATTTTCCCGGATAAAGCCATCACCAAACACCCGGCTGAAACCCGTATGGGTAAAGGTAAAGGGGCTCCGGACCATTGGGTATGTGTCGTAAAGCCCGGCAGAGTTTTGTTTGAATTGGAAGGCGCTACGCTGGAAGATACCAAACAAGCTATGAAACTGGCCGCTGACAAACTGCCTATCAGAACTAAACTGGTGACGAGAAGATAGTATGAAAACGAACGAAAAAGAAGCTTTGAAACAAAAGACCTTGGCCGAACTGAACGAAGCGCTCGGCAAAGCGAAAGAAAAGAAATTCAACCTTCTTTTCAAACACAGCACCACCCCCATCGCCAACCCGATGGAAATCCGGGCTGTAAGACGCGAGATTGCTCTTCTGCAGACTTTGATTAACCAGAAGAAAGAGCAGAACTAGAGGTTTTAAGATATGGAAAAACAAGAATCCCGTGGACAGAGAAAAGTTCTCACCGGTGTGGTAGTGTCTGATAAGATGGACAAAACCCGCACCGTATTGGTGGAACGCTTAGTGCGCACCGGCTTATACAGCAAAACGCTGAAAAGAGCCGCCAAGTTTCATGCGCATGATGAAGGCAACGAGAGCAAAATAGGGGATAAAGTGGAAATCATGAGCACTCGCCCCGTGTCCAAAACGACCAAATGGCGCGTTTCCAAAATTGTGGAAAAAGCCAGAGCTTAGTTTTTATAAACTACGGAGTTATTAAACTATGATTCAACTCAGAAGCATTCTTAACGTGGCCGATAACTCGGGCGCCCGCAAAGTCCAGTGCTTTAAGGTGCGCGGTGGCCACCACCGGGATATTGCAACTTTGGGAGACGTTGTGATGTGCTCCGTCAGAGATGCAATCCCTACTTCCGCCATTAAAAAAGGCGACGTGGTACGCGCAGTAGTAGTGCGTGTAGCCCGTGAAAAAAGACGCAAAGACGGTTCCTATATCCGCTTTGATGACAACGCTGTTTGCATCATTAACGATAATGGCGAACCCAAAGGTACGCGTGTGTTCGGCCCTATTGCGAGAGAACTTCGGGAAAAGAACTTCCTGAAAATCATTTCGCTGGCCCCCGAGGTAGTATAGTATGATTATTAAGAAAAAAGATACTGTGTTGGTTTTGTCCGGTAAGGACAAAGGCAAGAAAGGCGAAGTGAAATCCGTCAACCCGACCAAAAACAAAGTAGTAGTGACCGGCGTGAATATGATTTCCAAACACGTGAAGCCTTCCCAAAACAAACAAGGCGGCATCAACAAGATGGAAGCTCCGCTGGACGCTTCCAACGTAGCGATTGTGTGCAGCAAATGCAAAAAAGCCATGACCCCCAAAATTGAAGTGACGGGTGACGGCAAAAAAGTGCGTGTGTGCCGCAAGTGCAATCAGCCTATCATTTAATCTAGGTAAAGTTAAAATGACTAAAGAAACGAAAAATACTGTGAACGTTCCGGCAGATTACCAGCCCAGATTGCAGAAACTGTACAAAGAAAAAGTACTGCCTGCTTTACTGAAAGACATGGGCCAAAAAAGCCCCATGGCCGTACCCAAGCTGGAAAAAATCGTCATCAACATTGGCGTAAAAGAAGCCCGTGAAGACGTGAAAGCGTTAGACGTGGCCCGCGAAGACTTAACCGCCATCGCCGGCCAAGCTGCGCAAGTAAGAAAAGCCAAAAAATCTATCTCTAACTTCAAATTGAGAGAAGGTATGCCTATTGGTGTACGCGTGACCTTGCGCGGCGCCCGTATGTATGAATTTTTGGAACGCTTTATTAGCATTGCTTGCCCGCGTATCCGCGACTTCCAAGGCTTTAACGATAAGGCCTTTGACGGTAAAGGCAACTTAAACCTGGGTATTAAAGAACATTATATTTTCCCGGAAATTGACGTGGAAAAATCGCCCAAAGCCCATGGTATGAACATTACGTTCGTCACCACGGCCAAGAACGACGACGCCGGCCGCCTGCTCATGAATTATATGGGTATGCCTTTCCGCAAAGCGGCGGCTAAATAAGGAGCAAAAACTTTATGGCTACCAAAGCATGGGTTGCAAAAATGGCCAAAGACCAAAAGTTCGCTGTCCGGTATCATAACAGATGCCAGATTTGCGGCCGCGCGAGAGGTTATTATCGCGATTTCGGTCTTTGCCGTATCTGCCTGAGAAAGATGGCACACCAGGGTTTAATCCCGGGTCTTAGAAAATCAAGCTGGTAAAATTTACAGGAGGAGGCGCTCAACCGGATTAACTCCGCTAAGCGGAAAGTGTTTTGGAAGAGCAGCCTATACACATGGATCCAATCGCAGATTTCTTAACCAGAATAAGAAACGCCAACATGAAAAAGAAAGAAAAAGTGGATATCCCTTTTTCTAAGATTAAAACGGAAATTGCCCGCGTTTTGAAAGAAGAAGGCTATATTGCCAATTTCAAAGCCGTGCATAACGAAACCAAGGGCGGTGTGGTAAGAGTTTTCTTAAAATACACGCCTGAAAACGAATGCGTAATCCAAGGGCTCAGAAGAGTCTCTAAACCGGGTCAACGGGTGTACAGCGCGTACAACAACATTCCCAAAGTCCGCGGTGCGTTTGGCATTACCATTTTGTCTACTTCTAAAGGCATTATGACCGACAGCCAGGCCAAAGCCGCCAAGATGGGTGGCGAATTGTTGTGCCAGGTTTGGTAAGGGGGGAATATGAGCAGAATTGGTAAAAAAATCATCAACATTCCCGCTAAAACCAAAGTGGAAGTCAACGGCCAAGTAGTGACGGCCACCGGCGCGTTGGGTACGCTTTCGTACACCTGCCCGGCGGATGTCACCATCAGCTTCAAAGATAACGTGCTTTCTTTTTCTATCCCGGAAGGGAAAGAAAAACAGCTTAACGCCATTCACGGCACCACCCGCGCCAACGTCTTCAACATTATTGAAGGCGTGACGAACGGTTTTACCAAAGTGCTGGAAATTAACGGCTTGGGCTACCGCGCCAACGTGGCCGGCACGAAATTGAACATGGAATTGGGCTTCTCCCACCCCGTCAATTTGGACATTCCGCAAGGTTTGACCGTGACGGTGGACGGCAAAACGGGCGCCCTGTCCATCAAAGGCAGCAACAAGTTCCTCGTGGGCGATTTTGCGGCCAAAATCAGAAGAATCAGACCTCCGGAACCCTACAAGGGCAGCGGTATTAAATACCAAGGTGAACACATTGTTCGCAAAGCCGGTAAGACTGCTGCGGGAGGCAAATAATTATGGCTACTAAACAGGAAAGATACCAATACAGAAAAGACAGAAGCCGTGGGCATCTGTTAGCCACCGGTGCGCACAGACCCCGCCTGTCCGTTTACAGAAGCTTGAAATATATTTATGCCCAAATCATTGACGACAAGACCCATAGCACGTTAGTATCCGCTACCACCTTGTCTGCCGAATTGGAAGGTAAATATGAAGCTTCCGGCAAAAGCATTGAAGCCGCCAAAGCCTTGGGCGCCGTAATTGCCAAAAAAGCTTTGGAAAAAGGCATCACCGAAGTGATGTTTGACCGCGGCGGCAGAGTCTATCACGGCAGAATTAAAGCGCTTGCTGATTCCGCCAGAGAAGCAGGCTTGAAATTCTAATATTAAGGTGAATTTAATGTCTAACGAAACGCTGAAGAGCGAAAACAGAAAAGAAGCGAAAGGCAAAAGAGCCGAGTTTCAAAAAGCCAGACCGGCGTTGGAAGGTAAATCCACGGTTATCCACGTAGCCCGCACGGCTAAAGTGGTAAAAGGCGGTAAACGTTTTGGTTTCCGCGCGCTGGTAGTGGTGGGCAACGGCTCCGGCAAAGTAGGCGTGGCCATTGGTAAAGCAAACCAAGTGCAGTTGGCCATTGCTAAAGCGGAATCCCACGCCCGCAAACACATGATTACGTTTCCGATTGTGGGCGAAACCATTCCGCATGAAGTTATCGGCAAATTCGGCGCGGCATCCGTTTGGATGAAACCGGCCGCCCCCGGTACCGGTGTAATCGCCGGTGCGGGTGTGCGCTTGTTGTTTGAAGCCGCCGGCATCAAAGACGTCTTGGCCAAAAGCTTGGGCAGCACCAACCCGTGCAACCTGGTTTACGCCACGATGGAAGCCTTGAAAATGCTGAAGAACAAAGAAACCGTTGCAGTATTGCGCGGTAAAGCCGAAAAACCGGCTGAAGCCCCGAAAGCCGAAGCGCAAGCCGAAGCTGCCAAGGCCGAATAGTTTTGTGGAGAAAATAAAATGGTAAATTTGAATACTCTTTTCCCTAAACATGGCTCCAGAAAAGCCAAAAGACGCTTGGGCATCGGCCCGGGCTCCGGCTTGGGCAACTACTGCACCAAAGGTATGAAAGGGCAGACTTCCCGCTCCGGTAATACCCGCAAGGAAAGCAAAGAAGGCGGCCAGATGCCGCTTATCCGCCACACGCCTAAGAGCGGTTTTTCCAATAAGGATTTTGCCAGACGGTTTGACTACGTCAACGTAGGCACCTTGGAAAAATTGTTCAACGCCGGTGCGGAAGTGACCCCGGAAGCCTTGAAAAAGGCCGGTGCCATTCATGATGTTTCCAGCGTGAAAGTGCTTGCCATGGGCGAGCTTACCAAAGCGCTGAAAGTGTCCGCCCACGGTTTTTCCGCCTCTGCTAAAGCGGCGATTGAAAAAGCCGGCGGCACCGTCACCGTTATTGAAAAGAAGACCAAATAATGGAAACCAACAATACGGTTGCAAATATTTTCAACGCCCCCGAACTCAAGAAGAGACTTCTCTTCTTGATAGGGGCGTTGGCTGTTTTCCGGATTGCGGCTGCAATCCCGATACCTGGCATTAATGCGGAAGTTTTGCGCCAGATGTTTGCCCAACACGAAAACGGTATTTTAGGCTTTATGAATATCTTTTCGGGTGGGGCTTTGGGCAAATTCTCCATTTTAGCGTTAGGTATTATGCCGTACATCAACGCGTCCATTATCATGGGGCTTGTGCGCGGGGCGCATATCTTCCCGGCATTGGACCGCATGCATAAAGAAGGCGAGAGCGGCAGAAGAAAAGAAAACCAAATCACCCGTATTTTTGCTTTGTTCTTAGCCGTCCTGCAAGGGGCGATGATGACCTTTGCTATTACCAAGGTGGAAGGCGCGGGCGGTATGTCGGCCGTGGTCAACCCCTCGGCGTGGTTCTTTATTACCACAGTTCTTACGTTAGCCGCAGGCACGATGTTTGTGATGTGGCTGGGGGAACAAATTACCGAAAAAGGCGTCGGGAACGGTATTTCGCTCATTATTTTTGCGGGTATCGTGGACCGCTTGCCCAGTGCGGTAATGGAAATTGTGAACCGCGTAAAAACGGACGAAATGGATTTCTTTATGGCGCTTGTAATTTTTGCCGCTGCGGTGGTAATTACGGCTTTGGTGGTGTGGTTGGAAACGGCCCAACGCCAAATCCCGGTACAATACGCCAAACGCCAGGTGGGCAACAAAATGTATGGCGGGCAGACCAGCTATTTGCCGCTCAAAATAGACCAGAGCGGTGTAATTGCGGTAATCTTTGCCTCGTCTGTCATTTCTTTGCCGCTTACGCTGGCTAGCTTCAACCGTGACGCCCATTGGGCCCAAGTGCTGATGAACTACATGAGCCACAATAATGCGTGGTATATGTTGTTGTTCTCGGCGCTTATCATTTTCTTCTGCTATTTCTACAATTCTATGACCATTAACCCGGCCGATTTGGCGGATAACATGAAGAAATGGGGCGGCTTTATCCCGGGCATTCGCCCTGGCGAACCGACCAAAAACTACATTGAATGGGTCATGAACCGCTTGACGTTCTGCGGCGCCATCTTTGTTTGTTTGGTGGCTGTTCTGCCGGATTTCTTCCGTGCGGAATTTGGCGTGGATTTCTACTTCGGTGGTACCGCGCTGCTCATCGTGGTTGGTGTTGCTTTGGATACCGTCGGCCAAATCCAAGCCCATCTGTTGGCCCGCAATTATGAGCCGCTGATGAAAGGCAGCAAAAGGATTAAGGGGCGCTGGTTCAACGTCGGCCAATAATTTTTGGTAATTTTGGGAGATTTCGTTGTTGTTCATCCACTCGCATAACAAACAAGTATGTTTCGTGCATGAACGCCTAGAAATCTCCTCAAAATTCCCTAAAAATTCAAGTTCCTGGGGCGGGTTGTTCCCGGAACTGGACAAATAAAAGCAGTGTAGAAAATGGGAAAATTCCGCTATTGGACGGAGTTTCCGCAAAATAAATGAAGGCCGTTTTGGGAATTATTTTGCGTGCGGCTTGAGAAAGGCCGGACGTAAAATAATTTGACAAGAAAGACAAGGAAGGATTGATTGTGAATATCGTTTTAATGGGCTGCCCGGGTGCCGGGAAAGGTACGCAGTCGGCCAAGTTGCAGGAAGAACTGAAGCTCAAACATATTTCCACTGGGGACGTACTCCGGGCCGAAATTGCTTCCGGTTCTGAATTGGGTAAAAAAATTGCCAGTATTATTAACGCCGGTAATTTAGTGCCGGACGAATTGATGATTTCCATGTTGGAAAACATTGTTAAATCCACGGATGCGGGGATTATTTTTGACGGGTTCCCCCGCACGGTGGCGCAGGCCGAAGCGTTAAACGCTATGCTGAAACGCTTTCACCGTGAAATTTCCGCCGTTATAATGATTAATTTGCCGGAAAGCGAAGTGGTCAAACGCATTACCTCGCGCCGCCAATGCAAAAAATGCGGGGCGATTGTGCATGTGGACCCGTCCGCTCCGGCCACCGTCTGCCCGGATTGTGGAGGGGAATTATACACCCGCGCGGATGATACCGCCGAACGGGCCAAACACCGCTTGGAAGTGTACCACCACGACACGTTGCCGGTAAAGACGTTCTATCAAAATTCCGGCAAATATGTGGAAATCAACGGCAATCAAACGCCCGAAAAAGTTTTTGAGGATTTAGTTGCTGTCCTCAAGAAGGTAAAATGATTGAAGTTAAAAGCAAACATGAACTAGATTTGATGCGTGCGGCGGGCAAAGTGACCGCTGCGGTTTTGAAACAAATGACCGAACTGGTCCGCCCCGGTATTTCTACTTGGGATTTGGACGCCGCCGCGGAAAAAACAATTCGCTCCTTCGGGGCGACCCCGTTATTCTTGGGGTATTATGGGTTTCCGGGTTCAATTTGCGCTTCTGTAAATGAAGAAGTTGTGCATGGAATCCCAAAAAAAGATAGAATATTAAAGAGTGGTGATATTGTAAGTATAGATACAGGAGCCCGGCTTGACGGTTTCTGTTCTGATGCCGCTATCACCCTCGGCGTGGGAAAAGTTTCTGATGAAGCCCAAAGACTGATGGATGTGACCCGGAAGTCTTTGTATAAAGCGATTGGGCTTGTCAAACCGGGTGCCCGGCTAGGAGATATTGGGCACGCGGTGGAGACTTTTGCCGAGCTACATAACATGGGTGTCGTGCGGGATTATTGCGGGCATGGTATCGGCCGCAATATGCACGAGGAGCCAAACATCCCGAACTTCGGGCGTAAAGGCACCGGGCCGATGTTGGAAGAAGGCATGGTGCTGGCAATAGAGCCCATGATTACAGCGGGAACTTATAAAGTCAGGCAGCTGAGTGACGGTTGGACGGTTGTGACGAGTGACGGTAAATATGCCGCGCACTTTGAACATACGGTAGCTGTCACCGCTCACGGCAGTGAAATTTTCACTGCTTTTGAATAGCTCCTACGGGAGAAATTCTGATTTAATCCGAACTCGGAGATGTATGAGCGATAAAATTGAACTGGAAGGAAAGGTTTTGGAAGCGTTGCCCAATGCAATGTTCAAAATTGAAATTGCAGGCGGCAAAACGATTCTTGGCCACATATCCGGAAAAATGAGAGTTCATCATATAAGAATCTTGCCGGGGGACAAAGTGAAGTTAGAGCTTTCCCCTTACGACTTGACGAAAGGCCGGATTACTTATAGGGAGAAATAAATGAAAGTCAGAGCCAGTGTCAAAAAGATATGTCAAAAATGCAAAGTCATTAAACGCAACGGCGTGGTTCGGGTGGTTTGCGAAGTAGCAAAACACAAACAGCGCCAAGGTTAATTTACAGGAGTTTTAGAATATATGGCAAGAGTCGCAGGTATTGATTTACCTAAAAACAAAAGAATAGACGTAGCCTTAGAGTACATCTACGGCATCGGCAAGAAAAACGCCAAAGAAGTCCTCGCCAAGCTGGAAGGGCAGATTGACCCCGCCACCCGCGTGAAAGATTTAACCGAACAGCAGGCCGGTCTCTTAAACACCATCTTGCAAAAAGAATATAAAGTGGAAGGGGAATTGAGAAGAGAAATCGCCCAAAACATCCACCGCTTTATTGAAATCGGTTCCTATAAAGGCCAGCGCCACCGCAGAAACCTGCCGGTCCGCGGTCAGAGAACCAAAACCAACGCCAGAACCAGACGCGGCCGCCGCAAAACCGTGGGTTCCAAGGCTGCAGCTAAATAAAATTTAGGAACTTTAGGAATTTAATTATGGCAGAAGAAATTAAAAAAGAAGCCGCGGAAGTGAAAGCTCCCGCCGCTGTGAAAGGAAAAAAGAAAAACGCCAAAGCGCCTGTGTTCGGCGTGGTGCATATTAACTGCTCGTTCAACAATACGATTGTGACGATATCCGACGATAAAGGCAACACCATTGCCTGGTCTACCGCCGGTTCCCATGGGTTTAAGGGCACCAAAAAAGGCACTCCGTTTGCCGCCCAAATTACCTGCAACAAAGTGGCCGAAAAAGCCGTCGCTCTGGGTATGAGAGAAGTTGCAGTAAAGGTTTGTGGCCCCGGCCAGGGCAGAGAAACTGCCGTCAGAGCCGTACAACAAGCCGGACTTACCGTGTCTTCCATTAAAGACATCACCCCCATTCCGCACAACGGATGCAGACCGCCTAAAGCCAGGAGAGTATAAGATTTATGTCCAGATATACAGGAGCCAGCTGCAAAAAATGCAGAAAATTAGATTGCAAACTTTTCTTGAAAGGGACCAAATGCTACACCAACTGCGTGGTTGACAAATTGGCCGCCACCATTAAACGCGGTGGCAAAGTACGCCGCGCTAAAGTGTCCGAATATGGTATCCGCTTGCAGGAAAAGCAGAAAGCCAGACTTCAGTCCGGTATGTCGGAAATTCCGTTCCGCAATTTGTTTGACGCCGCTGCTAAGGCCGAAGGCCAAACCGGTGAAAACTTCTTGCGCAAACTGGAAACCCGCTTAGATAACGTCGTGCGCCGCCTGGGCTTTGCGGTTTCTTTGAAATCCGCCCGCCAGTTGGTGTTGCATGGTTTTGTAAAAGTGAACGGTAAAGCCGTAAACGTGCCTTCTTATCAACTGCGCATCGGTGATAAAGTGGCGTTGGATGCCTCTTTGGCGGAAAACGCTGGCGTGAAACAAGGCCTTACCGAAACCGAAAAACGCAACCAGCGCCCGAGCTTCTTGGAATACGACGCGGAGAAAATGACCGGAAAACTTTTAAGATGGCCCGACAGAGCGGAAATGTCCTATCCTGTCAACGAGCAGCTCATCGTAGAATACTATTCTAAATAGTTTGGAGGCTTTACATGGCTTTGAATGAATTGGTTCTTCCCCAAAAAATTCAGTTAGAAGAAAAAACTGCTTCTGATTTTTACGGCAAATTTATTGCGGAACCCTATGAAAGCGGCTACGGCCACACGGTAGGGAACTCCCTGCGCCGGATTTTACTTTCCGGCATGGAAGGGGCCGCTGTTACCGCCGTTAGAATTGCGGGGGCCGTGCATGAATTCAGCACGTTGCCCAACGTACGGGAAGACGTTATCAATATTCTGCTCAACCTCAAGCAACTGCGTGTTAAAATGGACGGCAAAGCCCGTGAATATGTCACGTTGCACGCCACCAAACCGGGTGTTGTGACGGCCGCTTCCATCCAGGAAGTGGACGGTGTGACCATTATTAACAAAGATTTGCCTATCGCTACGCTTGAAGCGGGCGGCAGCCTGGAGATGGAAATTGAAATTTCCCGGGGTAAGGGATATGCGCCGGCCGAAGAACTGGCCAAAATCCAACGTCCTGCCGGTTTTATTCCGATGGACGCCCTGTATTCTCCTATTGTGAAAGTTCACTACGACGTGGAACCTGCCCGCGTGGGACAGAAAACCGACTACGACCGCCTGATTTTGGAAATCACGACGGACGGCACGTTGGAACCTGCCCGTGCGTTGCACCGCGCCGCGGTATTGCTTTCCAATTCTTTGCATATTTTTACGATTGAAGGCGAAGACGACTGCGTAGCCACCGTAAGCGACGAAGCGGTTGCGGAACCTGTTTCCGCCACGGCTAACACCGGTGCCGCTGCGGCCAGCTCTAAATTGGATGAAGTGTTAAACCAATCCATTGAGTTCGTGGAGCTTTCCAGCCGTTCCATTAACTGCTTAAAATCTGAAAATGTGAACACCGTACGCGATTTGGTAAAAATGACCGAAGACGATTTGAAAATGATTAAGAACTTCGGCGCCAAATCTATGGACGAAATCAAAGAAAAACTGGCCGAAATGAATCTTTCTCTCGGCATGAAAATTTAAGGATAGGATTTTGAACGTATGATTAAAAATACAGGATACAGAAAGCTGGGCAAAACGGCCTCTCACCGCAAAGCGATGTTGAACAACATGGCCACCAGCATTATCCTTCACGAAGAAGTGAAGACCACCTTGCCCAAAGCCAAGGAAGTCCGCCGCGTAGTGGAAGGGTTAATTACCTCCGCCAAAGCGAACAACCACTTGGCCGTTAAAGATACGTTGAAAGACAAAGTTGCTTTCAAAAAACTCTTTGACGTGCTGGTTGCCAGATATGCAAACCGGCCGGGCGGTTTCTGCCGCATTTACCGCGCTGGTGTGCGCCAGGGCGATAACGCGCAGGTTGCTATCATTAAATTGGTGGAATAAATGGTTATTGACTACTTGGGGGGCCTTTTCTCTTCCGACTTAGGTATGGACCTTGGCACAGCCAACAGTCTTATCTATGTAAAAGATAAAGGCATCGTTTTACGCGAACCGTCCGTCGTTGCCGTGGACCGGGAAACCGGCGAGGTAAAGGCGGTCGGCTCCAAGGCCAAGCAAATGTTGGGCCGCACGCCGGCCAACATTGTTGCGGTGCGCCCCATGAAAAACGGCGTAATAGCGGATTTTGAAGTGACGCAGGAAATGATACGCTATTTTATCCGCAAAGTACACAGCCGCAGCAGTTTGTTGCGCCCCCGGATTGTGATTGGGATTCCTTCCGACATTACCGGTGTGGAACGCCGCGCGGTGGATGATGCCGCCCGTCAAGCAGGTGCCCGCGAAGTGTACTTAATTGAAGAGCCTATGGCTTCGGCCATGGGGGCGGATTTGCCGATTGCGGAACCGCACGCCAGTATGATTGTGGATATCGGCGGCGGCACGACGGAAGTGGCTGTTATCTCCTTAGGTGGAATGGTGGTAGCCAAATCCATTGATGTAGCCGGGGACGAACTGACCGAATGTATTGTGCAGTATTTCCGCAAAAAATACAATCTGATTATTGGGGAAACGACGGCCGAGGAAGTGAAAATCAACCTGGGTTCCGTCTATCCGCTCAAGGAAGAAAAATCCATGGAAGTAAAAGGGCGCGACCAGACACAAGGGTTGCCCCGCACGCTGACGGTGACGAGCGAAGAAATCCGCCAGGCCCTGATGGAGCCCGTGCGCTTGATTATTGAAGTCATCAAAAGCACCTTGGAAGAAACCCCGCCTGAATTGGCCGCTGACTTGGTGGACCGCGGCTTGGTAGTTGCCGGTGGTGGCAGTATGTTAAGAGGCATTACCGAGCTTATCCGCAAAGAAACGGACATTCCCGTTCACCGCGCTCCGGACCCGCTTAGCTGTGTGGCCCTGGGTACGGGCAAGTTCTTGGAACAGCTGAACGAGAAAGGCAACAAGTTCTTTGGTTCGCGCGGGAAATCTTACTAATTCTTCCGGCGTTCTGATTGATTTGAGCGGGCACGGTTTCGGTTTTGGGAACCGTTGCCCGCTTTGTATTTGCCGGTGCGTGCCTTTGCGGCGTGCCGGTTGCCGCCCGGGGGGCTACACACCCAAAATTCCGGGCCGGTTGTTTACGCGCGTGTAAACGGGCGTTTTACGCACAGGAACCCTTTTTATTATGTCTTACCCTAAAAAGAAAAAACACCAGGCCGCACAAGCGGGCAAGTCCCGCGGGTGGATGTTGCCGCTTTTTTATTTGGTGTTATCTTTTTTATTAATGATTTTGCCGTTGGAAGGAATGGTCAATTCGGTCAAAGCGGTACTTTCTTATGTATTTATACCGCAAATCCGTTTGTCGCACTCGGCCGTTAAATATGCGCAAGGCGTATCGGCCACCGTGCAGGAATTGTTAAACGCCCATCACGAAAACCGCCAACTGCACCAGGAAATTGAAGCCGCTAAAATTTTAAGCGCGCAGGCGGAAATGGTATTTGCCGAAAACGAACGCCTAACCGCTATTTTGAAATTGGAGCCGTCTAAACCGTGGAAAGGCACTTGGGCCACGATTGCGTACCGGGAGCCTTCCCAATGGAATACGGTAATTATTGATAAAGGCGCGCAAGACGGCATAGAGCCGCGTAGTGCGGTAATTGCGGTGGAAAACGGCGTGGAAGGTTTAGCCGGGGAAGTGGTGGAAGTGACGGAAAACACGGCCAAAGTGCTTTTGGTGCGTGACGAAGATTTTTCTGCCGCGGCGTTTTTAAGCCCCGGGCGTGAAGAAGGGCTTTTAGCGGGCGGCGGTACCGGGGCGGTATTATTAAAATATGTGCCGCTGTTATCCCAGGTAAAGCCGGGGGATAAGGTGTATACCTCGGCGGCCAGCAGTATTTTCCCGGCCGGAATTTTGGCGGGGGAAGTATCTGCCGTGCGGCGGGGCGGGTCGTTCCAAACCGCGCTGACGGTAGAGGTGGCCCCGGCCATTAGCTCCAGCACCTTAAAAGAAGTTTTTATCATTTTGAATAAGGATAAAAAGAAAAAATAATGTTGGGTGTCATTAAACTGTTTTTTACTTTTATAATAGCCACGGTACTACATTGGGCTTTTGCTACCGCGTTTGCAAACATCGGCATACAGGTTAATTTAATGTTTGTGTTTGCGTTAGCGGCGTGTGCCTTGTTGAAACCGTCGTACGGCTATGCGCTTGCGTTTTTGTGCGGGCTGTTTTTGGACTTTTTTGGTACCAAACTGTTCGGCAATAACGCCTTTACCTTTTGCGCGCTCGCGTGTGTGGTATACGCGGTAGGTGAGCGCTTTGATTTTGAAAGTATCTTACCCCAAATGCTGTCGGTGCTGCTGGGCAGCCTGGCGGCAGTGTTGATGAGTACACTGCTTGTCCGCATTTTTGCGGGTGCTTCCGTGTGGCTGGGTTGGTGGAGTTGGTTGGGCGGAAGCGTGACGAATGCGCTGTTGGCTCCGGCTGTGTTTTTATTCTTGCGGAGGATATTTTCTAAAGGGTTTGTCAGTAAAGAAGCTTAATAAGCTAAGGATACCGGGTGTATGCCCACAACCAAGATTTTTTTTAATGCGCGCTTGAAAGCGTTGTTTTTGATTGCCTGTGCGGCGTGCGGCGTAATTGCCTTGCGCCTGGTGGACATTCAAGTAGTGCGGCACGGCTATTATTTGGAAATGGCCGAGCGCAACCGTACGCAGGTGCTGTACCAAACGGCACCGCGCGGGCGCGTGTTTACCTCGGACGGCGTAGCCGTTGCCAGCAATCAGCCTTCCTTTAGTTTTTATTATTTGGCCGCCGGCCGTAAAGATACCCCTTATTTACAGCATTTAGCGCAGGATTTTGCCCCAAAATTGGGGTTAAGCGAGGAGGCGTTGACCGACAAGCTGTTAGAGGGCTTAAAAAGCGGCAAAGCGGTAGCCTTGGCCGAAAACCTTTCCCCTAAAACCACCATAGCCCTGCAAGAATTGCAAATCTATTATCCGGGTGTGTATTTGTTGGAAGAAACCAAGCGGGACTATCCGTACGGCTCTTTTGCCAGCCATTTAATCGGCTATTTAGGCAGTATGGAAGACTCGGAATGGCGCAAGCGGGATTTGCGTATGAATTACCGCTTGAACTCCAAAATCGGCAAAAACGGGATAGAAAAAAAATACGAGCGCGAACTAAAAGGAACGGACGGCGGCGCCTATTTGGAAGTGGACTACCGCGGCCGCGTAAAGCGCGTGATTGAAGACCGTAAATGGGAGCCGGGCAGTGATGTGTATTTAACCTTAAATTTTGCCGTACAGCGTGCGGCGGAGGAGGGGCTCAAAAAAACGTCCACCGGGCGCGGGGCGGCGGTGGCGTTGGATACCCGCACCGGGGCCGTGTTGGCGTTGGCCAGTGCGCCCGCGTATGACCCGAATATTTTTGTGCCGTACAGTGATGACACTTCCCCCAAAAATAATAAGCAAATCAGCGAATATAACTTAGCCATCCAGGGTACTTATCCGCCGGCTTCCACATTTAAGATTTTAACGGCTATTGCCGCGTTGCAAGACCCGGATTTCAACCCGAACGATAAAATTAAGTGCCCGGGTTATTACAATGCGGGCTCCCGCGTGTTTAAGTGTTGGAAAAAAACCGGGCACGGCCCGATGAATTTGGAAGACGGCCTGGCCAATTCTTGCGACGTTTACTTTTACGCTACGGCCGCGCAAATCGGCTCAGCCGCTATTGAGCGCGTCCAGCGGGCGTTTATGTTCGGCCGCCCCACCGGGATTGATTTGCCCGGGGAGCGTTCCGGCAATATGTACGGGCCCACCAAACGCGCGCGCAATAAATCCTACTGGTTTATCGGGGATACGCTCAATTTGTCTATCGGTCAGGGGGAACTGCTTGTCACGCCTATAAAGTTGGCGCAATTCGCGGCGGCGATTGCCAGCCGGGGAAAGGTTTTCCGTCCGTATTATGTGGAAAAACTGGTCAGCAACCATACCGGTAAAGAAACCCCGGTAGGAAAAACGGAAATCCTCAATATGGCGGATTATCCGGCGGATACCTACAATTTAATCTGGCATTCCATGAAACACACCACGGATGCAGGCACCGCCCGGTGGGCGAAAATACCGGGGTTGGATGTGTATGCCAAAACGGGTACGGCCCAAAACCCGCACGGGGACGACCACGCTTGGTTTATGGCTTTTGCCGGGCGGGCCGGAGAAGAACCCTCTATTGCCCTAGCCGTATTTGTGGAATACGGTTTGCACGGCTCCAGCGCGGCCGGGCCGGTTGCGCGGGAAATGCTAAAAGCCTATTTTGGGGTGGATGACCGCGGAAAGGTGGTTGCATCCGACGTGCCTGCCGCTAATGATAAAGAATATAGTGAACTGTTAGAAAACCTGGGGGATTAATGCTGAAGACGGGAACCAAACGCAATAAATTGGATTGGATATTGTTTTTTGCCATGCTGGGGCTGGTGATTATCGGGGCCTTGTGTGTGATGTCGGCCGTGAACAGCATTTCGTTTACAAACAGCGTGGTGCGCACGCACGCGGTGGCGCTTTGCTTGGGCGGGGCGGCCTTTTTTGTAGGGTGGAGCTTTAACTATCAAATTTATGACGAACAATGGAAGGCCCTGTACGGATTTGTGCTCCTTTTGTTGGTGGCGGTGCTGGTGTTGGGCTCGTACCAGCGCGGGAGCCGCTCTTGGATTGTTTTGCCGTTTTTCTCTATGCAGCCGGCGGAGCTTTGCCGGGTGCTGACCCTGCTGATTGCCGCCGCCTTTTTGGACCGCCGCGGTACGCGCATCCGCGATACAAGTACACTGGTGGGACTGGGGCTTTTAATTGCGCCGATTTTCGGGCTGATTATGCTTCAGCCGGATTTTTCGTCCATTGTTATTACTTTCCCCGCGCTTGTGGTGCTTTTGTACTGTACTGGGGTTAATATGTTTTATTTGCTTTTACTGGTGTTATTCGGCGGGGTGGCCGGGATTTGTACGATTGGTTGGACGTATGTATATCTGCACCCGGAACTTATGGATTATGCGCTGGTGCGGCTGTTCTTTCAGACCGGAAATAACGGTTGGTATATGGCCGGGGCGTGTTTATTAGTGATGGTCCTGGGCTATGGCACTTGGTGGCTGTTTAGGCAGTTGCGCATTTTCCTGCCGTCGTTTTACTTTGTGTTGGGGACGGCGGTGGTGTTGGGCGGATTTTTTGCCGGGGTGTTTGTAGACCACCAGATGAAAACATACCAGCGTAAGCGCGTGGAAGCCTTTTTGGCCCCGAAGTCCGACCCGAAAGGCGCCGGCTACAACGTGTTGCAAGCGCAAATTGCCATGGGCTCCGGCGGCGTGTTGGGCAAGGGGTTGTTTTCGGGTACGCAATCGCGCTTGGGGTTCGTGCCGGAAAAACACACGGATTTTATTTTGGCAGTAGTGGGGGAAGAATTGGGCCTGTGGGGTACTTTAACGGTACTGGGGCTCTATTTACTGATTTTATGGAGACTGGTGATGATTGGTTATAGCGCCAGTGACCGGTACGGCTATTTGGTGTGCGGAGGGATGTTTGGCATGTTTTTTACCTACATGATAATCAACTTCGGCATGCTGATTGGCATTGTGCCCGTGGCGGGGATACCGCTGCCGTTTATCTCATACGGAGGCTCCAACCTGGTGTCCAGTTTACTGGCGCTGGGGGTGGCGCAGTCCGTCTATGCGCGGCGCATACGCGCGTAAAAGGAAAACGACATGATAAACACGCCAAAAATTTATAAAATGCGTATAGAGTTTACTGTGTCCGGCCGTCCGGACCACAAACGCATTTTTAACGTATTACGCAACGCAGTGTTGGGGAGCGGACTGGCGTTTGAGCCTGCTAAAATAAATAAAAATTGGCCCCGGTTGGCGTATGGCCCGGTATTGGGATATGCGCAGGAAAGTTTAGGGGAATATGCCGATATTTATTTAACCCAACCTGTCAGCACACAAGAAGCCCGGCAGGCATTGGCTCAAGCCGCCGGAAACTCTTTAACCATAAAACGGGTGGAGCGCGTGCCGTATGCGTTGCCGTCCGTGAGCAACCTGGTTGCGGCGGCCTGTTATTGGCTGGAGGGGGATTTTAAGCACTTATCTCCCGGCCCCGGTTTGGCGGAGTTTATCAACGCCTCCCGGGCCGTGGCCGTCATTACGGCCCCTAACGGTATGACGCGGGAAGAAAACATTAAGCCGTATGTTTTGGCCTGCGAACAGCCGCAAGCGGATAAAATAGTGCTTACTTTGCAAACGGTGGAAGGAAAAACCCTCAAGCCGGAATACGTGGTGGCCGCCTGGTTGGGGCTTACCATTATGCAAGGGGAAGAATTTACCGTAGAAAACGTAAAGTTTATTCGGGAAGGTTTATACTGGCGTGACACGCAAGGCGCGTTGCACCGCATTTGAGTTGTACAGAGAGGAATTTTTATGACGAAAAATTTGGAAACCAGCCCTAAAGTGGAAGTGATTGTGAATACCTCGTTTGAGGAAACACGCATTGCCATTATGGAAGACGGGCGCATTAACGAAATTATTTGGGAACGCCGCGGCGCACTCAACATTGTGGGTAATATTTATAAAGCCACGGTGGAAAACGTACTGCCGGGTATTTCCAGCGCGTTTTTGAACATCGGCTACGAAAAGAACGCCTATTTGTATATTTCGGACATTTTAGGCGGCGATAAAAAGAACATTGATAAAGTGCTTAAAAAAGGCCAGGAAGTAATGGTGCAGGTGGTAAAAGATGCCATCGGCACCAAAGGGATGAAAGTGACCATGGACGTGACGCTCCCCGGCCGCTATTTGGTGCTTACGCCGAACCAAAGTTTTGTGGGTGTATCTAAAAATATAGAAGACAGCGAATCGCGCCATAAATTAAACGAAATCGTGCAAGATTTAGCCGCCAAACACTTAAACGGCATGGGGTGCATTGTCCGCACGGAAGCCGAAGAAGCCAGCAAAGACGAACTGGAACGCGAAGTAAAATACCTGTACCGCCAATGGCAATCCATTTTGAAACGCTTTGAAACCATGCGCTCCCCGCAGTTGTTGCACGAAGATATGGACGCCGTTTTGCAGGTGGCGCGGGATGTACTTTCCGAAAATGCCAGCGTGTACTTGCTGGATAACCAAAAAGATTACGAGCGCGTGCTGGACTTTGTAAAAAAGAATTCGCCGGAACTGGCCGACCGCGTAAAACTCTACAAAGGCAAAACGCCTATTTTTGAAGCGTACGATATTGAGCCGGAAATTGACAATTTGCGCAAAATCAAATTGCCGCTTCCCAACGGGGGCAGTATTATTATCCAAGAGGCGGAATCCCTCTGCGCCATTGACGTAAACACCGGCAAATTTACGGGGAATAAATCGCAGGAAGAAACCGTCACCCAAACCAATATTGAAGCCGCTAACGAAATTGCCCACCAACTGCGCCTGCGCAACATCGGCGGGATTATTGTCATTGACTTTATTGATATGCGCAAAGCCTCCAGCCGCCACCGCGTGGTGGAAGCGCTGACCAAAGCCGTGCATGGGGATAGAGCCAAAATCCGCATTTTGCCTATTACGCGCCTGGGCCTGGTGGAAATGACCCGCGAACGCAAACGCGAAAGCACCGGCAGTTTCATCAGCGAAGAATGCCCGCAGTGCCACGGCTCCGGGCGGGTACTGTCCGCCGAGAGCATGCGCATTAAAATCCAGCGCGAAATTTACGACCTGACTAACGGACGCCCCGGCGGAAATTTGCGGGTAGTGTTGCACCCGGTGTTGGCGGAAGCCATTAAGCAAAAACAGGCGGATATTGAAGAAAACATCCACCGTTCGCTTAAAATCCAGGCGGACCCGCAAATTGCGTGGGAAGATTACAAAATTGTGTTAGAGTAAAGGTGTGGGGCCTGTGCCGTGCGGTGCGGGCCCCGTTTTGGCTATGAAGAAACTGCTTCTTGCGTTGTTTGCCGCTTTGTTTAGCTTTTTTACCTGCGTGCCCGGTTGGGCGCAGGGCCAAACGCCTGTAAAAGTGATTGGGAAAGACAAAGGGGAGGTCACCTCTCTTTTGGCGAACGGAATTACTTATTTGGATGTACAGCAGACGGCTAAAAAAATCGGCGCAAACGTGGAGCTGTATTCCGCCGCCAAACAAGCCAAAGTGACCTTAAAAGGGTTTTCCTCCATTTTAACCGCGGGGGAAAGCCAGGTCATTCTCAACGGCCAGCCGGTAGCGTTGGGCGAAAGCGTGATAGCCTACCGCGGGCGGATTATGGCTCCGGTGGCCTTTTTTACGTTGCCCGCGTTAGGCAAGGCGTTGGATAGAAAAATTACTTTTGAAAATAACACGCTGTGGGTGGAAAAGAATTTTAATTTGGCGTATGCGGAAAAAACCCAACTCCCCGGCGGGGAGCATTTGGTGTTTGATATGACGGCCCCGCTGCAATATGTTTCCCACCGGGCCAATGCGCACACGGTGGAAATTACCTTTCCGCGTGCGGTGTTAAAGCGGGAGTTATTTTTGCGCCTGAAAGGGGATTTTATCTATTCCGTGCAAATGCGCCAGCAGGACGGCTCGGCCGTATTAAAAATTATTTTGAACCGCGGCGTAGAGGAGTGGTCGGCCGGCACGCGGGGGGACCAATGGGTCTTCCGCGCCGCTAAAAATAAAACGTCTGCCCCTATTGTCCGTGCGCCGGAACCCGCGGCGGTGGGGCCGGAAACGTATTTGTCTTCAGCCCAGCCTGCCGGGCCCAAGCCGGCCGTACTGTTGCCTGCGCCCAGCGTAATGGAGGAGGACTCCTCCGCGGCCCCGGAAAAGGCGGAAAACGCCCAGGCCCCGGCAACGCAAAAGCCTGCCGCCCCGGCTCAAACGGCGCCGCAAGTTCAAGCGGGCAAAACCGCTGTGGTGCAAGCGGCCCCCGGTGCTACCCTTTCCCCGGCTAAGCCCGCCGCCCCGGCCAAACCGGCCGCCAAGGAGCTTAAACCGGCGGTTATTCACCAAGGGGTGGAATCCGTGGCGCGTAAAAAAATGCGTATTATGGTGGACCCCGGCCACGGCGGGAAAGACCCCGGCGCGGTGCGCCGTAAACAGCGGGAAAAAGATTGGAATTTAGCGGTTGCCAAAGAATTGTACGCTCTACTAAAAAAAGGCGGGTTTGAAGTGCGCATGACGCGCGATAAAGATGTGTTTATTCCGCTGTCGGACCGCTCCAAACAGGCCAATAATTTCAAGGCGGATTTGTTTGTGTCCGTGCATACCAACGCTTCCAAAAATTCCAGAGCAAACGGTTTTCAGGTGTATTTCCGCTCCGAAAAAGCCACCGACAAAGAAGCCGCCGAAGTGGCCGCCCTGGAAAACGAAGCCATGCAATATGAAGAAGTCCACTACAATTTTGTGGATGCTTTACTGCAATCGCTCGCCAAAAACGAATATATTAACGAAAGTTCCAAACTGGCGGGCTATGTGCGTAATTCCGTTTTCAAACAGCCGGGCATTGGTATTGCGGTCAACCGCAACAGCAGTGTGCGGCAAGCCAATTTTTATGTGCTAAAAGGGGTAAACAGCCCGGCTATTCTGGTGGAAATGGGCTACATCAGCAGCCCCAAAGACCGCGGGAGGCTTTCCCAAGCGGCGGTGCGCAAAAAAATGGCGCAGGGCCTTTATAACGGCATATATGATTACGCCAAAAAAGAAGGCTGGCTGAAATAAATTTTACAACCGCCCCCATACCATAAAAAGGCCCCGAGCAGTTCGTCGGGGCGTTTTTTATTTATGCGCGTGGCCCCGGTTTTTACGGCCGCGGTGGGAAGCGCACGCGGGGCAAGAGCATAAATTGATAAAATAATTTTATGAAAATGTATTTGGTTTTATTTTGGATTTTTGCCAAAATCGGCGCGTTTACTTTGGGCGGCGGCTATGCCATGCTCCCCCTGATTGAGCGCGAAATTGTGGATAATAAAAAATGGATAGACCGCCCGGAATTTTTGGATTTAGTGGCCATCGCCCAATCGGCCCCCGGCATTTTGGCGGTAAATATGGCAATTTTTGTGGGGTATAAAATAAAAGGCACGTTGGGGAGCGTCGCGGCTACTTTGGGGGCGGTGTTGCCGTCTTTTATCATCATTTTGTTAATAGCTCTTTGCTTTAGGGGGTATAAAGATAACCCGGTAGTAGCGCGTGTTTTTAAGGGGATTCGCCCCGCCGTGGTGGCGCTGATTGCCGTGCCGGTAGTCAATATGGGCCGCACGGTGTGCAAACGCCCGGCGGCGTGGCTGATTCCCGCCGCGGTGGCGCTGGGCGTGTGGAAGGCGGGGGTTTCCCCGGTGGGGATTGTACTAGCGGCCGGGCTGATTGGTTGGCTGTGGGGGCGTAAAAAATGATTTTTTGGAAACTCTTTTTCACTTTTTTTAAGATAGGTTTGTTTAACTTCGGCGGCGGGTACGCCATGATTTCGTTTATCCAGCATGAGGTTGTTTATAAACAGGCTTGGCTGAATACGGCGGAATTTACCGATATTGTGGCCGTCAGCCAAATGACCCCCGGCCCCATTGGCATTAACCTGGCTACCTATACAGGCTACACCGCCGGGCACGATTGGTTTTTAGCCGCGCTGGGGCCGCAAGGGGCCGCGTGGGGCGGCGTGTTGGGCAGTTGCGTGGCTACGTTTGCGGTGTGTTTGCCCTCGTTTATTTTAATGTTATTGGTAAGCAAGTATTTCTTAAAATATAAAGAATCGTCCGGCGTGAAAGCGGTTTTCGGCGCGTTGCGCCCGGCGGTGGTAGGGTTAATAGCCGCCGCGGCACTGGTGCTGTGCAACGCGGATAATTTTATAGATTATAAAAGTGTTTTGTTTTTTGCCGGAGCCTTTTGCGCCACTTATTTTTTTAAGTTGGGGCCTGTTAAAATAATTTTTTTAAGCGGAATTTTGGGGTTTTTAGTCTATTAAAAATAAGGTTTTACCGTCTGAAAGTTAGTTTCTCCTAAAAAAATGCTTGTTAGCCTTACCTAACTTTTGATATAATAAATGTATCAAAGTTGTACTTAGGAGAAAAAGAAAATGAATACAAAGTTGTTGTCCGTAGTCCTTTTATTAGCCGCCGTACCGGCATTTGCCACTACCGCTGACCAGGTGGAACAAGTGTTGCATCGCAAAGATGTAGCCGCCCGCCGCACCCAACAGGCAAAGGCCAAGCAAACGCCCCAAGTATCCCTGACCTTTGAATGGGAACAAAAAAATCTGGTTCAAAAAGCGCGCTACCGCATTGGCCGCGTAAGAAGACGGATGTATTGGGAAAGTAAACACAACCTAACTACCTGCTCCGGCGTGGTAATAAACGGCCGCGTGCTTACCGTGGCGGACTGTGCCAAAAATGGCGATTATGTCTTAAAAACTATGCAGGTGCGCCTGTATGACGGTAAAAAGATAAACGTAGCCGGGGCAAAAGTGCAAATAAACGGAGATTTTGCTTTTGCCGACCTGCCTGCCGCGTTGATTAAGCAGGTTCCGGCGGTGGCCGCGGGCATAGCGCCCAAAGGGGCCGATTTGGAAAGCGCCTACGGCGCGGAAGTTAATAACGCGGCCGCCATGTTCTTTTTGAGCCATGGGGTGTTATCTCCCCGCGCGAACCGCAGCCCGTTTGGCATTAGAAAGACCATGAAACGCGGCACGCCTTTCTTTTATAAAGGTAAAGTAGTGGCTTTGTGCAGTTATGTACCCAAATACTTGCCGGTGGGTTGGCATTCTTCGCCGGAAGATGCGTTGGCGGTCTTGCGCGTGGATAACGGCGCGGCCGTATTGAAAAAATAAATTTGTCCGGCCGGGCCATACGGCCGGATTAAGGGTGCGCATAAAACAGTCTCCTCGCACCTGCTGAAACTATTCACGCCGCACCGGGCAGGGTGCGGCGTGAGTTTTTATTGGTAAACCGTTTTCAAACGGTGTAAAAGCTATTTTTCGGGCGGAGTTTTGGTATCGGGGGCGGCGGAGTCCGCCGGAGTTTCTGCCGCGGCGTTTTCTGCGGCCGCGGCGTTTTCTTCTTCCGGCGCATGATACGCTAGCTCCACTTCGGCAAATATAGAGCCTTTATTTTCGTTGAGCCACTTGCGGTGCAAGTTATAATCCGGGCTGTATTGGGCCACTAATTGCCAGTATTCTTGCCCGTGGTTCATGTGTACCAGGTGGGCAAGTTCATGCACCATTAAATAATCCTGCACAGCCAGCGGCATTTTGATAATGCGGTAAGAATAATTAATGTTCTTTTTGCCGGAGCAACTGGCCCACAAGGTGCGCTGGTCTTTAATAACAATGTTGTTGTATTCCACGCCCATTTTGTCGGCCCATTGGCGGGTTTTGGCGCGCAAAACTTCGCCGGCTTTGTCTTTCAGCCACTGCGTGACTAAATCCGCCGGGGAGTCTTGTTCACTGCGTAAATAAATATGAAAGATACTCCCGTCAAATGCCACCCCGGGCTCCTGGTCCGGGGTCAGGTACATACGCGCTTCGTACAGGTTGCCGTTATACAGCACCCGGTTTTGTTCGGCCGGTTGGGTGCAATCCTGCGCGGCATTTTTGCCGGAAAACACTTCGGGCAGCTCCTTTTTGAGCCGCTCTAAAAAAAGTTTTACGTCACTGATGACGCTTTGCGTATCTGCCATAATTATATTATAGCAATTCGCACCCGCACTTACGGCAAGGGGAAGATGTAAAACTAATCTTTTTTATTTTATACTTCTTTTTGCCCATTATTTTATACAATACTTTTATACTTTTGGAGGAACACCGTGACGAATAATTTGAAAACAACTCCGCTCTGCCAAGCCTGTCAGGCTGCCAGCGGGCGTATGGTGGATTTCCACGGCTGGCTGCTGCCGGTTCAGTTTGAAAGCATTATTGCCGAACACAAAGCCGTGCGCGAGGGCGCCGGAATGTTTGACGTTTCCCACATGGGCCAAGTGCTGGTGGAAGGGAAAGATGCGTGGGCTTTTTTGCAATATGTAAACTGCAATAACATCAAAAACACGCCCGGCGCGGGGACGTATTCCCACATGTTAACCGAGCGCGGAACGATTATTGACGATTTAATTGCTTTTTGTTTAACGCCGGAAAAATTTTTGGTGGTGGTCAATGCCGCCTGCCGGGAAGAAGACGTGGCCTGGCTCCAAAAACACGCACCCCGCTTTAACGTGCGCGTGACGGACGTAAGCGACCAATACGGTATGATTGCCGTACAGGGCCCGCACGCGGTGGAAAAACTTTCGCGCGTGTTGGGGGACGTAAACGGCGTGGCGCGGTTCCACATCACCCCGGTTGTGTTTGAGGGCGCGCACGGGTATTTAACCCGCACCGGGTACACCGGAGAGGACGGCGCGGAAGTAATGCTTGCCCCGGAGGCTACCGTAAAATTATGGGATGCCCTCTTAAAAGAAGGCGTCAAACCGTGCGGTTTGGGCGCGCGTGACGTACTGCGTTTGGAAGCCGGCTACCTGCTCAACGGGCAAGATGCCGACCAATCCCGCACGCCGTACGAAGCCAACTGCGGTTGGGTGGTAAAATTAGCTAAGGAAGATTTTATCGGCAAGCCGGTATTGGCGGAGCAAAAGGCCAAAGGGGTGCAACAAAAACTGACCGCCTTTCGTCTTTCCGGCGCCGGCGTGCCGCGCACCGGGTGCAAAGTGTTTGTAAACGCGCAGGAAGCGGGCACTATTACCAGCGGCACCTTTTCCCCGCTGTTTAAGGGGATTGCCGTGGGGTATGCCCAGGCGGGCCTGGCGGAAGGTACTGCCGTTGAAATTGAAATTCACGGCCGCCGTATTCCGGCCCAAGTTGTAAAAACACCATTTTATAAAAACAGAGTTTAATTAGGAGGAAATTTATTTATGTATACCGCAGAAAACAGCCGTTATGCCAAAACCCACGAATGGGCTTATAAAGACGGAGAAATTGCCGTGGTGGGCATTAGCAACCACGCGCAGGAAGAAATCAGCGATATTGTATTTGTGGACTTGCCGAAAGTAGGCCAAAAAGTGGCCGCCGGGCAAAATTGCTGTGTGATTGAATCGGTTAAATCCGCGTCCGAAATTTACGCGCCCGTCAGCGGGGAAATTGTGGCCGTAAACGAAGCGTTGAAGGACGACCCCGCTTTGGTCAACCGGGAAGCGCACGGCAACGGCTGGCTGTTCAAAATTAAAATGTCCGCCCCGGCCGAATATGACGCCCTGATGGACTTTGCCGCTTACAAAGGCACCCTGCAAAAATAACCTTTTTGCGCCATTTGGAAATATAAATCCCCGCTTTGGCGGGGTATTTTATAAATAAAGAGGTTTTATGTTTATTCCCCATACTGCTCAAGAACAAAAAGAAATGCTGGCGCGCATTGGCGTTTCGTCCGTGCGTGAATTGTTGGAAATCCCGGCGGGGCTTTTATACCCTAAATTAAATCTTCCGGCCGCGTTGACGGAGCCGGAACTGGCCGCGCATATTAAGGCGTTAGGCGCGGAAAATAAGCCGCTCAAAAATTTTATCGGCGCGGGCATTTATGAACATTTTATTCCCGCCGCGGTAAACGCGTTAAGCTCCCGCGGAGAGTTTTTAACCGCGTACACGCCGTACCAGGCCGAGGCCAGCCAAGGCACGTTGCAAACCATTTATGAATTTCAAAGCTGTATTTGCGCGCTGACGGATATGGACGTGAGCAACGCCTCCCATTATGACGGCGCAACCGCCATGGCCGAGGCCGTATTAGCCACCATGCGCATTACCGGGCGCCAAAAAGTGGTGCTGTCCGGCGCGCTTCATCCGCAATATGTAGAAGTTTTGCACACCTATTTGCGGCACTTCCCCAAAGTGCGGGTGGAAACGGTGCCTTGCCCGCAAGGCACGTTGGATTTAGCGGCCCTCAAAGCCGCGGCGGATAGCGACACCGCCTGCTTTGTGTTGGCGGACCCGAACTTTTACGGCCAGTTGGAAGATGCCCAGGCCGTAGCGGATGTGACCCATGCGGCGGGGGCGTTGTTGGTAAGCGTATTTAACCCGATTAGTTTGGGCGTGTTGCATACGCCCGGCTCTTACGGCGCGGATTTTGCCGTGGCGGAGGGGCAACCTTTGGGCAACGCCATGAACTTCGGCGGGCCGGGGCTCGGGCTATTTACCTGTAAAGAAGCCTACAAACGCCAAATGCCCGGCCGCATTGTGGGTATGGCAAAAGATAAAGACGGCCGCCGCTCTTTTGTGCTTACGTTGCAAGCGCGCGAACAGCATATCCGGCGCGAAAAAGCCGCCTCTAACATTTGCTCTAACGAGGCTCTCTGCGCCTTAAACGCGCTGATTTACTTAACGCTTTTGGGCCCGCAAGGCTTAAAAGAAGTGGCGCAACTGAATTTGGAGCGTGCCCACCAATTAGCCCAAGCCGTTCAGGCGCTCCCCGGCTATCAGCTTAAATTTAACGGGCCGTTTTTTAACGAGTTTGTTTTACAATGTGCTAAACCGGCCAAACAAGTGGTTAAAAAATTGGAAAAGAAAGGTTTTGCCGCCTATGCCTTGCCCGGCAAAGGGTTTGAAAACTGCCTGCTTGTGTGCGTGACGGAAACCAAAACCGCGCAGGACGTGGCCGATTTTGCCGCCGCGTTGGGAGGGATTTAATATGCAAGAAATACTAAAAACCAATTTGCTGTCTATTGAAAAATCCCGCCCCGGGCGCCGCGGGGTGCGTGTGGGTACGCCGCAACAAACGGCCGCCCAATATCTGCCGGAAAAATACTTGCGCAAAACCGCGCCCAAACTGCCGGAACTCAGCGAGTTTGACACGGTGCGGCATTTTACGGCACTATCCGAAAAAAATTACTGCTTGGATGCCCAATTTTATCCGCTGGGCTCTTGCACGATGAAATACAACCCCAAAGCCTATGACGGCCTGAGCCAGTTGGAAAGTTTTACGCAGGTTCACCCGCTCGCGCCGGAAAGCGCCGTGCAGGGCACCTTAAAAATGCTCTATAATTTGCAGGAGTTGTTAAAAGAAATTACCGGCCTAGCCGCGTTTACGCTTCAGCCGGCGGCGGGCGCCCATGGGGAGCTGACGGGCATTATGACGGCTAAAGCCTATCACGCCGCGCGGAAAGATAAAAACCGCACGGAAGTAATCGTGCCCGATACCGCCCACGGCACCAACCCGGCCACCGCCAATATGGGCGGGTTTACGGTAGTAAACATCAAATCCGGCCCGGACGGCCGCGTGGATAAAGCGGCGTTGGCGGCGGCCTTGTCCGACAAAACCGCCGTGGTCATGCTGACCGTGCCCAACACGGTGGGCCTGTTTGAAAAGGATATTTTGGAAATTGCCGACCTGGTGCATAAAGCGGGCGCGCTGTTATATATGGACGGCGCCAACTTTAACGCGCTGATTGGCCTTGCCAAACCGGGCGATTTTGGGGTGGATATTATGCACCTCAATTTGCACAAAACCTTTGCGGCTCCGCACGGTGGCGGCGGGCCCGGCTCCGGCCCGGTGGGTGCGGCGGCGCATGTGGCGCCTTTCCTGCCTAAACCGTTAGTCACGTTGAAAAACGGCAAATATACGTTGCAAGGCAAAATGCCCCACAGTTTGGGCCGTATGAAAGCCTTTTACGGCAATATAGCCGTGTGTTTGCGCGGTTATGCGTATTTGCGCCAGCACGACGGCAACACGCTTAAAAACATTGCCGAAAACGCCGTTTTAAGCGCCAACTATGTGCGTGTGAGCCTAAAGGATAAATTCCCCGCGTTTTTTGATGAAGTGTGTATGCACGAGTGCGTGTTGCACCCGGTGGCGGAGAAAATGAACGGCGTTCACACGGCGGATATAGCCAAGCGGCTGTTGGATTACGGCTTTTACGCGCCTACCATTTATTTCCCGTTAATTGTGCCGGAAGCTATTATGATAGAGCCGACGGAAACGGAAAATAAAGATATGCTGGATGCGTTTATCCAAGCCATGGGTTGCATTTTTGAGGAGGCCCAAACCGAGCCGCAACTGGTTAAAGAGGCTCCGCACACCCAAAGCGTTAAACGCATAGACGAGGTTTCCGCCGCGCGCGAGCCTAATTTGCGTTGGCGGTAAGGTTGTTTTATTCAAAAACTTTGGTAGGGCAGGTTTTGCCTTTGCGGAACCTGCCTTGCTTTGAGCTTTATTTTTTTGATAAAGTGTTTTTATGCCGAAGTATATGGAGGATATGTGAACAAAAAACAAAACAAAAATAAGCGTGCTTTTACGCTTACGGAACTGCTTATTGTAGTCATTGTAATAGGCGTTCTGTCTGCCGTCACGCTTCCTAAATTTACCCGGGTGATAGAAAACCGGAAAGTGACGGAAGCCGAAGAAATGATGTCCGCCGTGCGCACGGAGCAGGAGCGCCGCTGTGCTATGGATAAACCCTATACCTTAAAATTTGACAACTTATCAGATGTGGTTTCTTCCAGCAACACCAAAAACTATACATACAGTTTGCAAAACGAGGGCATTTCCGCTAAAAGCAACAAAGGGGATTACACCTTAAAAATGCTGTCTTACCAGGACGGCAGTTTTTGCTGTGAGGGGGATGACTGTACCAAATTAAATAAAAATTACCCCAGTTGTGACGGACTAACGTTTCCGTCTTCCGGCTGTGAGGGCACGGACGGCGACGGGAGCGAAATAGGCACGGACCCGACGCCTTCTGCCTCTTGTACGGACGGACAGGTGCGCGGGAGCCAATCTTGCAATATCTGCGGCGTGCAAACCACGCAAGCGTGTGTGGGCGGCCGTTGGGTCAGCCAGTTGGGCGAATGTAGCAAAACGGTGGCGGAATGTGAAACCCCGGAATGTACGGAGGGGGCCGTAAGCGGCAGCCAAAGCTGTAATACCTGCGGTACGCAAACCACGCAAAAATGCGTAAATGGCAAATGGGAGAGCTTTTTAGGTGCTTGCTCTAAAACCGTGGAAGAATGTACGGAAAACGAAGATTGCTGTTCTTATAGCATGGGTTCAGGCAAGGCACAAGACTGCCTAAAGAAAAAATATGGCGCGAACAGCTGGGAAGCGAAATGTTCCAATTATGGAAATAAACAGTCTTGTTTGCGCGCTCTATATGCAGGGGGGAGCGAGGTAACGTATCTGTGCTTGATGGGAACAGGGAACGAAGATTTGAAAAATGACCGCAACGGTTATTCCGGCTGTAAGGCATGCAAAGCAAACGCACAAGTTAACACTTTTTTTAATTACGGATTCCTAAATTATGCTTGTACAAGCGTGCCCAAATGTGATATTAAATTTACGAACCCATCGGGTGGCGACGGGCGTTTTAGTTGTTGCCGAGTCTATCAAGTAGAGGAAGAAGAAAAGTTTTTCTATTCTAAACAAGTAAGCCGAGAGTATAGTGAATGCCTGAGTGCGTGTGGAAAAGGCGCTAAATGCCCTGATAATGTAAAGCCGGGTGTCTATCTTAACGGTGTAAAAGGCGGTTTGAATTGTTGGATTTCTTGTAATTGTCCTTATCCGGATTCATCCTCAGGGTCGACTAGTTTTGTTGGGAAGCGCGTTTCCTTGAAATGTAAAAATGAAGGGAAATATTGTACAAACGACGAAGTGGTTTGGTGGTAATAAGCTAGCCTTTCGCGTATTATTCTTGTCCCATAAACCAGGTTGAAAAAGGGCCCCCGCAAAGGGGGCCCTTGCGTGTTTTATGGTACAACTAATCGTAAAGTGCCGCCCTGGCCGCTTGATAACTGCTACAATGTAAACTATGGATTTACTGCTTAATACCCCCG
>UQFW01000003.1 GCA_900540405.1 Candidatus Avelusimicrobium faecicola
TTCCGCTCCATCAGCAATTACTGGATACGCTGGGCAATAATCCGCTTTTCCCGGTGCTGTGTATGGCGGGGGCGGGGCAAGTGGGGGCCGGATTGGCCGTCTTGTTAAAAACCAAAAATCCCCGCTTGAAAACCGTTGCCAAAAACGCGCTTCCGGTGGGTTTACTGGGCATTGGGGAACCGCTGATTTACGGGGTCACCCTGCCGCTTTTTAAGCCGTTTATTGCGGCGTGCATTGGGGCCGCGGCCGGCGGGGCGGTGGTGGCGGTTTTGCAGGTCACGTCTGCCATTGCGTTTGGGGTGTCCGGCGTGGTTTTACTGCTGGCGCTTTCCAATTTGCGTAGCGTGGTTTGTTATGCGGTGGGGTTTTTGATAGCGGTTTTGGTGGGTTTTTTTACTGCGTGGAAACTGGGATTTGACGACCCCGCCGAATAGTTTTTATACGTTGACGGACGGCTTAAAAACATGGCGGAAATCCGCCTGGGCGGGAATGCCGTTTGCGCGGCAAAAGGCGTTAATTTCCTGTTGGGTTTGTTGCCAGTAGGCCGGGTTTTTATCTTCGTAAATAGAAAGGTACAGGGGCAGTTTATCCGTATAATAGCGCATAATAAACCCCAGTACCTTTTTTTGATACAAGGGGCGCAGGTTGAGCGCGTCAAAAATATAGCGGTCCGCATACGGGCGGGTCAGGCGGATAATTTCTTTCCAATTTGTAATTTGCGGGAAAATCGGCGCGATTATCACGGCGGTTTTTAGGCCGTTTTCGTGCAAGGTTTTTAGGGCACTGATTTTTTCTTCCACGCTCCCCGCGCCGGGCTCGGCTAATTGGCGGAACGAGTCGTCCGCCGACGAAAACGAAAGCGCCCCCTCAAAAGAGGGCAACTTTTTGAACAAATCTATATCCCGCACAATCAGCGGGGATTTGGTCAGCACTTGCACATGGGCTTGGCAAAAGACCAACTGCTCCATAATTTTGCGGGTTATTTGAAAGTCTTTTTCGTAGGGATTGTACGCGTCCGTCACCGAGCTTAACATAACCTGCGTATGGTAAATTTGGTACGGGTGCAAAGGCGCCTGGCAGCGGCGTACATCCAAAAAAGTGCCCCAAGGCTCCGTATGGGCGGTAAATTTTTTCATATATTCCGCATAGCAATACACGCATTGGTGGGGGCAACCCACATACGGATTAATGGAGTAGGCAATACCCGGTATTTTGGATTTGGATAAATAGGTTTTTATGTGTACTTCGCCCAATTTCATACTTGCAAGTATAGCAAATAATGGGGCTTTAGAGGCCCCTTGTACTGCGGGGCACTTTTTATTACAATGGAACTAACGGAGGATTTTTTATGACAACTTGGTTAATAGTGGCAGTGGCGGTGGTAGTGGCGGCGGTGCTGTTTTGGCGCGTGCGGCAATCGCCCGAGCGAAAGCAAGCCCAGTGGGCCCAATGGGAGCAAGAGGCACTGGCCGGAAATGAAGAATCCGCCTATAAATTGTTAATGCTGTATTACGAGGAGCCTTCTTCCCGTTGCCATGCGCTGGCTTTTAAGTGGGCCTTGGCGGTGGCACAAAACACGCAAGACCCCGGTGTTTTACTGCAAGTGGGGGAAATGTACGAAAACGGACACGGCACTCCCAAAGATTTACACGCGGCATTGAAATGGTATGAAAATGCTTTAACGGCGGATACTTCTTTAGGGGCCCAATCGCCGCTATCGCAAGACGGTCATTTGTTTTTGGAGTCACGCATTATTGCGTTAAGGCGGGAACTGCACCCCAATACATAAAAATTGCTTTTTGTTTTTATTCCCCCGGGTGACTCCCGGGGTTTTTTATGTATACCGGGCGGCGGCGGTTTAAGGCGCATAAGCCGCGCCCCTCGGCCCACGCTTGCCGCAATATAAGCCGCGGGCGGCGGTTTATAGATGGTTCGCCCGTTATTCTTGGGTGGATTTTTTTAATTCCGCTTGCGGGAAATAATGCTTTAGAATATCCGTATAAAGTTGGCCCGCTTCGGCGCGTCCGGCGGCACCGGTTTGGCAGAAACCCACCCCATGGCCCCAACCGCCGCCGTAAAAAATAAAGTTTTTCAGCTCTTTATTTTCATAATTGGGTTGCACAATAAAATAACTGCTACGCAACATCCCCAAACTTAAATTATTGCGGATGACGTTTTCTTTATTTAAGATAACACTGCCTTTGGTGCCTTTTACCTGTACGCGGCTTGCGTAGCCGCTTTTGCCGCGGTGCAGGGGAATAATGGCGGTAATGCGGCCAATATCTTTTTTCTTGCGGCGGATAACTTGGCGCAGGTCTTCTTCTTCCACCACGCGCGCCCAACGGTAGGCGGCCAAACTGACGTGTTTATCGTAGCGGCTGTAAGCGTCGTGCGCGTGTTGCAAAAGGTCCTTAAACTGGTAGGGTTGCAACGTATCAAAATTAAAATCTTTATAGTCGGAAACAGGATGCAAATAAGGCGTTTCATACCAGCCGGCCTCTTTAGCGCTTTGGGTAATGCCGCCACAGTTGGCCGAAAACACGCTTTCTATGGGGGCATTTTTGTATTGCATGGTTTCTCCGGCGGTGGACTCCACAGAGGCGTTGCCGCGTTCGCTCTCCCCGCTTATGCCTTTATACACTTGGCAGTTTTGGGTGTCGCACAAATCATAGCCGTAATGGCGGTGTTTGCCCAGGTGTTTAAGGGCGTATGTGCGGGCCAGCACCGCTTGCGCGCGCAGGGCATTAATGGGGAACAAAACCGGCATTTCAGACGAAATAACCCCTTGTAAATATTCTTCCAAGGATAGTACATTAATGGGGACCAGTGTGCTTAACGTGGTGTTGTGTAAAATTTCCAAATCCCCGCGGAACTCTTTATCGTCCACACTGGCCCACGTCATACCGGCGCCGCTCATTAAACTTTTTACAATAATGGTGGGGGCATCTTCTCCGCCGGGAGTGTCTGCGGTAATGCGCAAGCCTTTTTTGAACGGATATTTTTTGCCGTTGGGGGCCAGTAAGCGCGTTTGACCGTCTTGCAGTAGGGCCGTCCATTGGGTGTTGGCTTTGCCGCGGGCCAAGCGTTTGCCGGTGGATAAATCTTTTACGGAAAAATTATGCGATACGGAAAAATGAACGGATTTGCGGATACTGGGTTTGCCGTTGGCGCGGGTGCCTAACCCAATGCGCACCTCTGAAAGCGTGCCCGACGGAATGGAAAATTTACGCGCAAAGGTATGCTTTTTGATTTCTTTTACCGTGTCCAGCTCTTTTTCCGGCCGGGTTAAATGGGGGCGCAGGGCCGCCATGGCTTTGTTAATGGCGGGGGAGTTCTTTTCCAACGAATAAATCATACGGTACTGGCGGTAGGCTTCGTTATATTTCCCTTGTGCGGCCAGGGCCATGGCATAATGTTGTTTGGCTTCAATAAATTGGTGGTCCAGTTCGGCCGCTTTGGCAAAATGTTTGGCGGCGTTTTTATAATCTTTTTCCTGCTCGTACACTAACCCCAATAAATAGTTGGAAAGCGGCAAATGGTTTTTGCCCCGCACGGCGGTTTTTAAGTTGTATTTGGCTAAATTATATTCTTTCATGCCCATTTGGGCGCGGGCCAGATTAATCAGCAAAAATTCGGCGCGTTCGCGCTTTTCCACCAGTAGGGAAAGTAAATGTTCCGCGGCGGTGTATTGCCCGTCGGCCAAATACGCCTCAGCCATAAATTCCGTCACGTCGTGGTCGTCGGGATATTTTTTATAGGCGGCGTTCATAATATCTACCGCTTGGCGCGGCTGGCCCAGTTCCATGGCTATAAAGGCCGCATTGAGGAAGGAATCTTTATTTTGCGTTTCTTTGGAAAGTTCCACATATTTTTTCAGGCTTCCTGTCAGGTCATACTCAAAATACAGTTGGGCGGCCTGTTGCAAGCGTTTTTGGGTGTCCGCCGCGGTGGGCGCGGCAAAAAGGCCGCTCCCGTTCGGCAGGGCGGTAAAAGCCAGTAAAAGGAGTACGCAAAGGTGTTTCTTCATAGCTAAATTTTGTAAGATATTACATATCCTTATATTTACATTTTAGCAAAGTATGACCGCACAAATACCACAATGGTTAAAAGATATAGTAGGCCAAAATAAAGCGGCCCTGCGCAAGCAGGCGGCGCTATCCGCCCAAGATTCGTTAGATAAGGGCGCGCTCCACACGGTGTGTGTAGAGGCTAAATGCCCCAACCGCGGGGAATGTTTTAACTGCGGGGATGCAACTGTAATGATTTTGGGCGATATTTGCACCCGCCGTTGCCGCTTTTGCGCGGTACACAAAGGCCGCCCTCTGCCGCCGGATGCGGGGGAGCCAGCGCGTGTGGCCGAAATGGTAAAAAACTGGCACTTAAAATACTTGGTGCTTACTTCCCCTACGCGTGACGATTTGGCCGACGGCGGCGCGGCCCATTTTGCCGCCGTGATGAACGCCGTTTACGCGCAAAATCCGCTGGCCTTGTGCGAGCCGCTCATCCCGGATTTTAAGGGTTCCGTAAAAGATTTGCAAACGGTGCTAAATGCCCGCCCGGCGGTGCTGGCGCATAATATAGAAACGGTGGAAAGCCTGTCTGCCCACATACGCGGCGGGGCGGAATACCGCCGCTCTTTAACCGTGTTGGAAAACGCCAAAAAACTGGCGCCCGATACACTTACAAAATCCGGACTCATGGTGGGGCTCGGCGAAACCGACGGACAAATGAAACAAACCTTGCAGGATTTGCGTAATGCGGGGGTGGATTTGCTGACGATTGGGCAGTATTTAAGCCCCTCTAAAGCGCATCACCCGGTGGAGCGCTACCCGGAACCGGGCGAATACAAAGCCTGGGAAGAATACGCCCTTTCTATTGGGTTTAAGGGTGCGGCGTGCGGCCCGTTGGTGCGCAGTAGTTATAAAGCAGGCGCGCTATTCCGCCAAGCCACCCGTCCCCATGCCAAATAGACAAGCAAAATAGGCTATAATATAATTATGAAGAAATTTTTAGGTTTATTATTTATCATTTGTTTGCTGACGGCTTGCGCGGGTGCGCCGCCCCAATGGTGGAACCCGAGCGCTACTTATGGGAATGAATCCGTTTCCCGCCCGCAACAAAGCACTTCCGCGCGTGTAAGCCCTGCGGTGCGGCCGGAAGAAGTGCCTGTTCCGGCGGAGGAGTCTATCTCCACGCAAGACGATTCTTATGAAGAAATGATTTTAACCCCACTGCAAGACGAAGAAACCGAAGAACCGTCTGCCGGAGCGCAAACGCAAAACACGATGGATATTACCCCGTCCGCGCCGGAAAGTGCCACGGCGGGCAGTGCGTTGCCGTTGCCCAGCGTGTTAAGTGAATAACCCACCGCTAAAGCGCCGTACGGCACAAGGTTTTTTCAACCCTGCGGTTAAACAAATACATAATTTGTAAAACACAATTAGGAACCCCCCGATTTTTTCAACCGGGGGGTTCATTGTTGCGTCTTCATTATTACCTTCCTTGTTGTAGTGCAACCTGCGCACAAGGGCTTATGTTATCCCACTTCTGTTTACCCGGGTACGGCCGAACCAATTACATCAACCGCCTGCCGGAAAACATCCGTCCACTGCTTACTACCGGCGCCGCCTACTGGACTGCGTAGTATGAACCCGCCGTCTTGTTCGGCTAAGCGCGGATACTGCATAACCACTTCCGCACCGTATTCCAAGCTGTCCTGTTGCTCCGGTACGCTTGCGCCCGGCAAGACACGCAACCTGCTCACTCTACGGCTACCGCTTTACTGCTCCGCCGCCGGCTGACCCGACGCCGGACTCCTTCTGCCGCTTTACAACCCTACTGCGCTGCTTCAAATACGGCCCGTTCTTTCAGCACTTACAGCTTTGGCTTACGCCACTGCCGGATAACGCCTCATGCCAAGTTGAACCAGGCTTACTGCTTATTTTTAGTATAAAGGAAAATAAAAAAAATTCAAGGGGTATTTTGAAAAATTATTTTTTCCGTCGGGAAATAACAAAAAATCCCCCGTTTTTGGCGGGGGATTTCGGCTTGATTAAAGCATTTTACAGCTTGGTAATATCTGCCACCGTTTGCGTTAAGTAGCGGCGCACGCGGGCCAATAATGCCAAGCGGTTCGCACGGACGGCCGGGTCTTGCGCGTTTACCATAACGTCGGTAAAAAAGCGTTCCAGCGGGGCCTTAAAAGAGCCGTACGTTTTTAAGATTTGCAGGTATTCGTCTTTGGCTTTGGCGGTGTGAACCGTGCAACCCAAAGCGGAGTCCACCTCGTGGATTTTGTTGTACAATTCTTTTTCGGCGGGGAGTTCAAACAGGTTTTCCTGTACGTTTTCCGTCACGTTTTCCGCCTTTTTGAGAATGTTGCACACGCGCTTGGCCGATTCCAACACCGCGGAAAATTCGGCCCCGGTTTTAACGGTTTCCAACGCGCCGACCAAGGCTTCCACTTGCGTAAGGGGCAGTTCGTACCAATTGGTGACGGCGTTTACCACACCTGCCGCATGGCCGCGCTGTTCCAGTACCAACGCTAAACGCTGGAACAGAAATCCGCGCAGTTCTTTGAGCCCTTTGTCCGGCGTGCCTTGCGGGTAGAGGGCGGCGGAGGCTTCCAACAACTCTTTTAAGGAAACCTGCAAGCCTTTTTCCAGCAAAATACGCACGACGGCAAACGCTTGGCGGCGCAGGGCGAAGGGGTCTTCGCTCCCGGTGGGAATTTGCCCGATTAAAAAGTTGCCTACCAAGGTGTCCATTTTGCCGGCTAATGCCACCAAATTACCCGCCACCGTGGCCGGCAACGCAGAGGTAGACGTAAGCGGATAGTAAAAATCGCGCATGGCGTCGGCTTCTTCTTTATGGCCTTCCAACGCGGCATATTCTCCGCCCATATAGCCTTGCAATTCCGGGAATTCATACACCACATGGCTGGCTAAATCCGCATACGCGTGGGACGCGGCATATTGCACCGTTTGGTTAAGCGCGGTATTGGCGGTTTTTTCACACAGCCAAAGCGCCAGTTTTTCCGTGCGGGCGGATTTGTCTAACATAGAGCCCAACCCTTCTAAAAACAACACGTTGGCCAGTTTTTGTTTGAAAAATTCCAATCCGGCTTTTTTGTCGTTTTCAAAAAAGAATACCGCGTCGGACAAGCGGGCGGACATTACTTTTTTGAAGCCGTCGCGCACTTCGTTTTGGTTGACGGAAACACCGTCGCGCACGGCGATAAAATACGGTTGGATTTCGTGCTTGTCATTCAACACCGGGAACATTTTAATTTGTTTTTTAAGTACGGTGGTGATGAGTTCTTTGGGCAGGGTTAAAAATTTCAAATCAAAATCTCCGCCCACGGCCACAGGGTGTTCCGTAAAAAAGACGGTTTCGTGGATTAAATCTTCGTCCAAATCCGCCTGATAGCCGCGCACGGCCGCTTCCGCCGTCACGGATTTGATTAACGCCTCGCGCCGTTCCTGCGGCAGTACCAAAATGGGCTGCGGTTGGTTTTTAAGCAAATCCACATAATACTGCTTATCGGCGGTTTCTACCTTAATGGGTTTGCGCCCGAAGGACGAAAGCGGATAAGTATAACGGTTGGACTCCACCCCGGCTACGGCAAATTTAATCACTTTATCCCCATATAAACCAATCAGGCTTCTTATCGGGCGGCCGTAGCGCAGGCCGGATTCTTCCCAAACCATATTTTTGGCAAATTCCAACCCCGTCACTAATTGGGTGAAAATTTCCGGGAGGAGCTTGGGGGTCTTTTCGCCCTTGATTTTAATGTTGGCGTAAATGAACGGCCCTTTTTCCGTTTCCACCACGGTTAATTTTTCGGGGGCAATTCCGTTTTTTTGCGCAAAACCCGCGCTTTGGGGGGTAAAATTGCCGTTTGCGTCTTTTAATAATTTAGCGGGCGGCCCTTTTACTTCTTTTTGCACATCAGCGGATTTTTCCGCCAAATCTTCAATAAACAGTACCAAGCGGCGGTAAGTACCAAACGCCTGTACGGATTTATACGTTAAGCGGTGTTCTTCCAGCAGTTTGGCCCCTAATGTTTCCATTTGTTTAAGGGCCGGTTCCACAAAGCGGGACGGTAAATGTTCGGTTCCAATTTCTAACAAAGCGTTCATTGGGCAGCCTCCTTTTCTTCTTGCGGTTCTGTGCTTTCCACATACGCTTTGGCGCACGCCTTGGCTAAATTGCGGATTTTGGTAATAATGTTGGTGCGGTCCGATACGCTGATGGCGCCGCGGGCTTCCAACATATTAAAATAGTTGGAAACTTTCATGGCGTCGTCGTACGCGGGCAAGTATAAGCCTTTTTTGCAAAGGGCAAAACATTCGGCTTCACATTCTTCAATATAGCGGCGCAGGTGTTCCACGTCGGTTTCTTCAAAATAATAGTGGGAAAACTGACGTTCGCCTTCCCAGTGTACGTCACGGTAGGTAATGCTGTCGTTCCAACGGATGTCAAACACGTTGTCTACTTTTTGGCAATACATGGCAATACGTTCCAGCCCGTAGGTAATTTCTACCGTAATGGGGTTTAAGGAATATCCGGCCATATTTTGGAAATAGGTAAACTGGGTGATTTCCATACCGTCTAACCAAATTTCCCAGCCTACACCGCTGGCGCCCAAGGTGGGGGATTGCCAATCGTCTTCAATCCAGCGCACGTCGTGCTGTTTGGGGTCCAAACCAATGGCTTTTAAGGAATTCAAATAAATTTCTTGAATGTTGGCCGGGGCGGGCTTCATAATTACCTGATATTGGTAATACTTGCCCAAGCGGTTGGGGTTTTCGCCATAGCGGCCGTCGGCGGGGCGGCGGCAAGGTTCCACATAGGCCCGGTTGACCGGTTTTTTAGTCAGCGAGCCGAAAAAAGTTTCCGGGTTATACGTTCCGGCGCCTTTTTCAACGTCGTAGGGCTGAACAAGCACACAGCCTTGTTTAGTCCAGTATTCGTTCAAGGCGGATATCATATCCTGAAAATTCATGCCGTATTTCATAAGTAATTACATTATATAAAATAGTGGGGCGCCTTGGCTTGTTGGGCGCAAACGGGCGGTTTATTGTAAAATATACTTATGATAACCAGCGTGATTTTTGATATGGACGGCCTTTTGTTTAATACGGAAGTGATTTACTTTGAATGTTATAAAAAGGCCGCTAAGGAAAAGGGAGCGGAGTTTTCGGAGGAATTGTTTGAATCCTGCGTGGGGATTAGCCAAACGGATGCCGCGCGTCTCATCCGGCACCATTTTGGCCCGCAGTTTGATGTTTCCAACCTGCACGCCCGCACCTATGCCCATTTTGAAACGTATTTAAGCGAGGGGGGGAAGATTGAGTTTCGCCCCGGAGCCAAAGAGGCGGTGGAGTTTTTTCACCGCCGTGGGCTGAAAATTGCGCTGGCGTCCTCCAACATTACCCGCTGGGCGGAACATTTTTTAACGGTGGGCGGTATCAAAAAATACTTTTCCGCCATTACCACTTCCAATGATGTTTCCAACCCCAAGCCGGACCCGGAGGTCTATTTGGTCAGCGCGCAAAAATTAGGGGCGGACGTTTCCCAATGTTTGGTGTTTGAAGATTCCGTAGCCGGTGCCACGGCGGGGATTTCGGCCGGAATGCGTACTTGCGTGGTGCCGCAAATCAAACAGCCGGACAGTTTTGTGCGCAACCATGCGTTTAAGATTTATAAATCTTTGCAGGATATTTACCCGGATATGGATGAACTGCTTGCTTAAAAAATGGCCCGATTGATGGGTCTTTTTTATGGCACTGTGGCGGTAAGTGATATAGCAAAATTAATGGGCGGGCACTAAATCGGGCAGGGCTTCTTGCAAGGCTTCGTCCGCTTGCGTATAAAAAGAGAGGGTTTCTTCGTCCAACGCAAAACTTTGCGCGGTGTGGAGCGGATACGTTAAATACAGGCTTAAAAACCGCCGGCAAACGCTGTTGCATTTGGAAAGGGACAGTAAATCTTGCGGGTCTTCAAAGCGTAAGCTGGAAAGTTCGTCCTCGTGCATGCGCCGCCAAAATTCCGGCGTAATTTGCAAAACAGGCTTTTCCAAACCGAACCCCGCCGCCCGCATGAGCCGCAAGGTAAACGCCGCCGCAAAAGCGGTATTCGGCTCTCCGTATTCCAGTTCCGTTAAACTTTTCAGTAAAAGCTCAAATTTTTCTTCACTCGGTTGGTGGGCCGGAGTGAGGCGCAAAATTAATTCGCAAAAATGCAGGGCCAAGGTTTGGCGTTTTAAGTCCGTGCGGATATGGGGAAAAACGGAGCGGATTTTGCCGCCTGTCACCGTGCCCATCACGCCGCCGCGCCGCACATAAATACGGTACGCCCCGCATGAAAAAGGCTCGCTTAACGCTTTTAACTTGCCTAGTGGCTTGCACACACTGGGGAAGCGCACATTCACACGGCCGTGTTCCCGTGTGTAAAGGGAAACAACGCGGTCGGCCTCGCGGAACGGCTGGCGGAAAAGCACAATGGCATCATCTGTAAAAACCATACAATAAAAATATAGCAAATTTGCCGCGGGGCGTTCCAGTTAAGGGGAAAAATAAAAAAACACTTGCCCGCGCCCGCATAATTTAGGATAATAGATATATGGGCGCATTTGCCGCCCTGAAAAGTTTTGCAAAGAAGCGGCAGAAAAGCTATAATATCTGTAAGTTTCACGCAGAAACGATTTTAATATTAATAATGGGAGATACGTTTTTTCCAGTCCCCGTGGCCAGAAATAACGTATATGATTGAGTATGTTGCCTACCTACAGACCTAATAAAAGAAGAAGAGCTAAACACATCGGTTTCAGAGCCAGAATGGCCACCGCCGGCGGCCGCAAAGTTTTAAGCGCGCGCCGTGCCAAAGGCCGCCATGAGCTGATTAGAGCCTAATAATTTATGCTGTACGGCCTTCCCAAACCGTTCCGCTTGCACCTTAAAAGGGATTTTAAGGACATTATCTCCAACGCCCGCCGGGCGCGGGGGGAAGGAATGGTAATTTGGTGGAGGCCGTCTTTGTGCCCGGGGGCGCGTACGCGCTTGGGTATGGTGGTTAGCCGCAAGTTGGGCGGCGCGGTGGTACGCAACCGCGTCAAAAGGCTTTTAAGAGAAAGTTTTAGACTCAACAGGGAAAAAATACAACCCGGTGTTGACCTGATTGTCAGCCCGCGTTCCAGCGAAACCCTAACGGATTTATTGAACGTCCAGCGTGCCTTTATGGCACTTTGCGGGCGTGCCGGGTTATTAAAAACCTCTTCAGACAAGTAGTGAATTATTGAAGGGAAATGCACAAACTTTCGCTTTTGTTCAAAAAATTGGCGCTGTTTTTATTAAGCGCATTTATGCTGCTGGTGCGCCCGCTGTTGGGCCCCAGGGGCGTGTGCCGTTTTCGGCCGACGTGCAGCCAGTACGCGCGCGAGGCCATTATTAAATACGGCGCTTTTAAGGGGGGCTATTTGGCCCTTAAACGTGTGCTTAAATGCCACCCTTGGCATCCGGGCGGATATGACCCGGTGCCCTAAACACAATTTTTCCGTGCCTAGTCGTGCTTTCTTTTGAAAGCCGTTCCGGCAGATGCCGGAGGTTTCAAAAGGAGTTTTATGAACAGACAGTTTTTATGGGCCATGATGTTGTTTTTATTGGTCATTTCGGGCTACAACCAGTTTGTAGTCTTACCGCGCGAACGCGCCGCCAAGGCCGCCGCTGAAGAACAGCTCAAACGCGCCGTCAACCAAAACCAAAGCGCCGTTGCTACCGTGCAGGGCGCCGCCAAAATAGCCAAAGCCGCACCTTCCAAGCCGGAAGAACTGATTACGTTTAACTGGCAAGATGCGGACGTCACCTTTTCTTCCAAGGGTGCCGGCATTAAAAAATACACCTATAAAGACGTGGTGGAAGATGTAGATATTACCCCGTTTTCCGGCGAGGGTTATTTTGCCACGTTGCCTACGGTGGATTTTGCCGAATCCGCCCGCACGCAGGATTCCATTACTTTTACCGGGGATGTAGTGCCCGGCTTTTCCGTTTCCAAAACGTACCGCTTTGCGCAAAACGGTTTGCATACGCTTTCTTTAGCGTTTGCCAACAATACCGCGCACGATATTACGTTAGAGCCGTGGGCGTTTAACTTCGGCCCCGGTTTGGGTACCGTAAAGAGCGAGGAAGGCGATAACGAGCGCGAATCCAAAGCCGTTTATCTGGTACAATACCAAGGCCGCAAAAAAGCCACCTTGGAAACCTTAAAACCCAAAGGCGATAAGCCCGGCGTTTATAGCCCCGAGGCCGAACGCGCCAAGGAAAAAAACGCGCCGGAAGACGAGTTTAACTGGATTTGGGCCGGCGTGCAAAACCGCTACTTTTTAAGCGTCATTATCCCGCAGAACTGGACTCCGGGCGAACTGAGCGCCAATAGCCATGTGATTGGTGAAAAAGACCGCCTGTGGGGGTTGTTTGGCAAGGGCGAAGTAAAAGGCCCGCAAATGACCGTCCAAATGCCCTCCGTCACGGTGGGGGCCAAATCCCAAAAAGAATATAACAGCGAATTTTATATGGGCCCCAAAGATTACCAGGAACTCTTGGCCTTGCCGTATCATTTGGACCGCAGTATTGAGTTTGGTTTCTTTGGCGCGCTTGGCAAAATTGCCCGCCGCATATTGGAAACGTTTTTCAACTGGACCGGCAATTATGGGGTAGCCATTATCCTATTAACCATTTGTTTACAGGTGCTGATGTTCCCGCTGACCCGGATGTCTTTGCGCTCCACGGCGCAAATGCGCAAAATCGGGCCGGAAACCAAACGCTTGCAGGAAAAATACAAAGGCAACCCGGAAGCCCTCAACCGCGAAATGCTCAACCTCTATAAAAAACATGGGGTTAATCCGCTTTCCGGCTGCTTGCCGATGCTGATTCAATTACCGATTTTTCTGGCCTTGTATAATGCGCTGCGCACGTCGTGGGCGTTGCATGGGGCCGGTTTTATGCTGTGGATTACCGACTTGTCTTCCAAAGACCCGTACTATGTGTTGCCTATTTTGATGGGTGCGGTAATGTTCTTCCAGCAAAAAGGAAATTTACCGCCCGGAACGGACCCGTCCCAAGCCGCTATGTTTAAGTACATGCCGCTTATTTTTACGTTATTATTTATGAATTTCCCGTCCGGGTTGGTGTTATACTGGCTGACTAACAGTTTAATCAGCTTTGGGATTCAAACCGTCGTCAACAAACAAGTTGCCGCTAATAAATAAGGAGTTTACCTACTATGCCTACAAAAGTGAAAGTGCAAGCTAAAGATGTATCCTCTGCCATTGCGCAGGGATTAAAAGATTTAGGTTTAAGACGTGACCAAGTGGAAGTGACCGTTTTGGAACACCCTAAAAAAGGTTTTTTGGGGTTCGGTTCCAAACCTGCGGTGGTGGAAATCCGCCAGAAACGCTGGAGCGCGGCGGAATTAGACGCGCAGATTTATATGGACGTCCCCCGCAAAAAACGCTCCGGCGCCCATGGCCGCGCCAATAACAAACGCCGCAATCACGAGGCGTTTAACGAGGACCGCCGCGATAACCGCCGCCGCGGCCGCAAGTTTGACCGCGCCCCCCGCTTTGAAGCGCGCGAAAAAGCCCCCAAAGCCAACGAGGCGCAATTATTGCCGTGCGAACGCATCCAAAATGCGGTCATCCCGGAAGCCTTAAAAGCGCCCATGCAAGAGGCTAAACAATACTTAAATGACATTTTAACCCACATGGGCGTAAAGGCGGAAAACTTAAATGTATGGTGGGACGAACAACAACAGCGCATTTTGCTGACGTTTGATTGTGACCACCCGGCCATTGTGATTGGCAAAGAAGGCAAAACGCTGGAATCTATCCAATACTTATGCACGCTGGCGTTGAGCCGCCATTTTGATAAGCCGATTTCCGTCATTACGGATACGCAAAACTACTGGCGCAAGACGGAAGATAAAATCAATGCGGAAATTGCCCGCGGTGTGGCCGCGGTGGAAGGCGGAATGACGGTGTACCGTTTCCGCCCCATGAGCGCCCAACTGCGCCGCTACATTCACCGCGCTTTGGAAGGCCATGCCACGGTGGAAACGGCCTCCGAAGGGGAAGGCAAATGGCGTAAAGTGACGTTGCGCGCCAAAAAAACGGACGGTACCGCCCAAACGCAAACTCCGGCGGCTGAAACCGTAGCGGCTCCCGCGCAGGAAACCGTTGCGGCGCCGGAAACCGCGCAAGAAACCGTTGCGGCACCGGAAACTGCCGCCGCGCAAGATTCTGCCGCGGTGGTGGAAACGGAACAAACGCTCGGCGTGCAGAATGTTTCTGCCCAACAACAAGTTTTTGCCGAAACCCCTTGCTATGCCCAACAGCCGGTATCCAGCCAGCCGGTAGTGCATGTGGAATGTGCCTGCCGCACTTGCGCTTGTGACGAGCCCGCTGAGCAAATGGCCCCGGCGGCGGAAAATGCGCCTGCCGAAACGCCCGCCGAAACCACGGCCCAGCAAGCGGCCCCGGCGCAGGAAACCGCGCAAGAAGTAGCGGCCCAACCCGCCGCGCAAGAACCCGCCGAAAAAGCCAACCCGGCTTGCGGGTGCTGTGCGGATTGCGGCCCGCTGTTTGGTGCTGTTCAACAAGGGCAGGAAAACAAATAGCCAGGTTGTAAGTATTTTTATAAAATGAACAACAAAGCCGCCCCGGTAAAGGGGCGGGTTTGTTATACTGAATATATATGAAAAAAAGAAAAGCCAAAGTAAACAGCTTTTGCGGGCGTGCGGCGCGTTGGGTCAATGCGCATTTGCTTCGCCCGTTTGGTTTGGTATTGGTGCAAGATATGCACATAGCGCGCCCCCGTTCCTGCCGGAATGTGGCTTACGCGGGAACCGATTTTATCCGCTACAATACCCTTGGGCTTTTGGCACAGGAAATCCGCCAAAACAAGGTGCCCGGTGCTTGTGCGGAATTAGGTGTTTTTCAAGGGGATTTTGCTTGCGAAATATCCAAATTATTGCCCGAACGCAAAATATATCTCTATGATACGTTTGAAGGTTTTGCCGCGCAGGATTTAACGACGGAACAAGCGAGGAAATTTTCGTTAGCGGATGAATGTTTTGCCAATACGGATGTGGCGTTGGTACGGGCTAAAATGCCCCATATTAACCAATGCGTATTCCGCAAGGGGATTTTCCCACAGAGTGCCCAACAAGACGGGCAAGAGCGTTTTTGTTTGGTTAGTTTGGATGCGGATTTGTACGAGCCGTTATATGCCGGATTGAAATTTTTTTACGAGCGGTTGTCTCCGGGGGGATATATATTGGTGCATGATTACGGCAACCCCCGCTATAAAGGTGCGGCGCAGGCCGTGCGGAACTTTGCTCGCGAATATAAACAAAACTTTGTGCCCCTTTGTGACCATTTGGGCAGTGTGGTTTTTACCAAATAATCATGCTATTTTGAAACTCCCCGGTGTTTCTGCCGGGGAGTTTTTCGTCTTTTCTACTTCATTTTTTTGCAAAAGTTTTTAATGGTTGCGTTAAATGCCGTTTTGGGCGGCATTTATATACGCTTGCAACAAGGTGATACATTTTTGAATTTTGGCCAGCGCCTGCGCTTGATTAAGCGGTTTATCCGCATCTCCCAACCAGTTGGGTATCAGCGCGGCGGTGGCGGTGGTGCCGCAACGCATACGTTGGGGCTTTTGTATTTCCGGCAAGCCGTATTGCTCTTTTAATTGCATTAACGCTTGGTAAAAATGCTCTTGGCCCGCTTTGGTGGCGTCATAGAGCTTAAAACAGAGGGCGTTTTCTTCAATTTGCAAGTAAACTTCGTAATCTTTAACCGCGTGGAGTGTAAACCAATAGCCCCAAAAGCCGCCTTTCGGGTTGGATACATAATTCCACCCCGCGGTTTCTTGCGGGATTTGCGTTTCCAAAAACTTATAAAAACCAATCCACTGGGCACTACTCCAATCTTTTAGGGGCAAGGTTTCGTACAATTTTTCTTCGGCCTCTAAATGGGCAAGATACTGGTAAAAATCGGTAAAAATACTGTTTTTTACGGTGTTTTTAGCCCATAATTGCAACAGTTCCGCTCTTACCACGGTGGCATAGCCCTCCTTTTTTTCTATGTTCAGCAAATCCGTATGGGAAACAGGCCCGGTTTTCAGATAAATAAAAACCGGCGTATAGTTGTTTTCCCGGCAGATTTTTTCGGCCTGCTCTTTATAGCGCGCCAGTTGGTTGCTATGGGGGCCGGTAGCGGTTTTGTCTTCAATAATAATTAAAAATTTATTATTGACCAGGGCCCACACGTCCACATCCGGCAGTTTATCGCCCTGCGGAAGTACCCCTTTTTTGCCGGCCGTAATAGCGGTAATAGCGTCCGGCGCTTGGGTTTGTTTTTGGATAAGAAATTTAACAAAGGCACAAGCGGCCTCGTGCAAATTTTTATCGTTTTGTTGGTTTTGCGGGTCTGCCCACAGCAAAAGCCAAGTCAAAAAACCGTCTTGCGTCAGTTCTTTGGTTGCACATTGAAATAAGTTCGGTTGCATATTTCCTCCTGTAAATAAATATATCTTATCACTTTAGGGCGACAATTCTTATGTCGCAGAAAATGCAGGCCGCGTTTTGCCCCTATAAAAATGCGTTCTAATTACTTTTTGGGCTTGCCGGGTGGGGTGTTAAGTTTTATGATAGGGGGGTAGTGCAGTATAAAGAAATAATAAAATGAGGGGGTAAAAAATGAAGAAAGTATTGTTTGCCGCGGCTTTATGGGTCTTGGGCAGTGCCGCGGTTTTTGCCCAACACGCGGCTGTGCAACCAAACAAAAGCGCGGCCGTAAAAGCGGCTGATGCCAAAGTGGAATCGGTCCGCCGCTCCATGGATAGCACCGTGACCACCAACGTATACGGTATGCAGGAAAAGGACAAATACGGCACCATGGATTACGGCGTGGCGTCCACCACGGTAAACGGTCAAAACCAAGGGGACGTAATGTACGCCACTTACGACCCCAGCCGCTCGGCCGTAGCCAATTCCTACGATATGGAAGTTTCTTTGACGTACGGCGGCAGTTATTCCACTAACAAAGCAGAAGGGGGGGATAAATATGCCAAAATGGGGCAAGCCATGGGCGCAAACATTTTGTGGGACAAGTGCCCGTACATGGGGATTGGGATTGACTATATGTTTTTGAACCCGGACGGCCGCCACTACGGCTCCGGCGCCGACAGAGTCAGCTTTCACCGTTTCCGCGCGCATAATATTGCGTTAGCCGGTAAGTTAAACTTAAACGCGTGGAGCAACTGGCGGGTGTATATCCCGTTTGGGGCCGGTATGATGAACGCGCGGCTGAAAACGGATGCAACGGGCGCTTCCACCAGTAAAGATAAATGGGGGGCTTCCCTGTATGCGGGGTTAGGCGTACAGTATGATATTACGTCCACTTTGTTTGCCGGATTAGAATACCGCTATGCGTATGCGTTTATTAGCGATAAGCACCTGTCCGACTTTAACAAAGACAAAAACCTGCAATTCCATAATGTGTTTTTCCGTATGGGAATGCGGTTCTAAACAAACTAAAATATTGAGTCTGCTGATAATAAAAACCCCCGGCAATTTTTATATGCCGGGGGCATTTTATGAAGGGTTAACCGGGCGTTATTTGCCTGCGGCGGCGGATAGTTTTTCCACCGCGTCCGTCAGGTTCCAGCGCTCGGACTCTTTGGCGGTGCGGGGTTTGTATTCGCATTGGCCGTCTTTCACGCTGCGGCTGCTGACTACCAAACGGTGCGGAATACCAATCAAATCCGCATCTTTGAATTTAATGCCGGCGCGTTCGTCGCGGTCATCTAACAATACGCTAATGCCTTTGGCTTCCAGCGCGGCGGTAATTTCGTCCGCGTGCTTTTTAACCTCCGGGTTGGAGTCGTAATCAATAGCTACCAAGCACACATCAAACGGAGCCAACGGCGCGGGCCAAATAATGCCGTTATCGTCGTGGGATTGTTCAATGGCGGCGGCCACCACGCGGCCTACGCCAATGCCGTAGCAACCCATAATCATAGGTTGGGCTTTTTGGTTTTCGTCCAAAAAGTTGGCGTTCATGGCTTTGGAGTATTTGGTACCCAGTTTGAAAACGTGCCCCACTTCAATCCCGCGCGTAAACGTAAACGGTTTACCGCAGTGCGGGCAGCAGTCGCCTTCGCTGGCTACTTTCAAATCCGCATAGGCATCCACCTGAATATCGCGCAAGGGGGTGACGTTAAGCATGTGGACGTCTTTTTCGTTCCCGCCGGAAACACCGTTGACCACGCCTTTTACATAGTTATCGGCGTAAATCGGCAGTTCGGGGTGCTTTTGCTTGAGTCCCTGTGCGCCCGCAAAGCCCACAAAAGAGCCCGTCACGCGGGTATAGGTTTCTTCGTCGGCTTTTAATAATTCTTCGCATTTCAAAAACGCGCGGAATTTAGCTTCGTTGAGTTCGTGGTCCCCGCGTACCAACGCCACCACGGGTTTGCCGTCTGCCATAAAAAGGAGCAGTTTAATGAGCTTGGACGTAGGCACTTTAAGCATAGCGGCCACGTCTTCCACCGTGTAGGCTTTGGGGGTGTCGGCCTTTTGCATGGGTTTGAGTTCGGCCTCGTTCAGCGCGGGGAATTGCGGGCATTGGACGGCGGCTTTTTCCGTATTGGCGGCATAACCGCAGTCGCTATCGGCAATGGCATCTTCGCCATTGGCGGCCAGCACCATAAATTCGTGCGAAAAATTCCCACCGATAGCGCCGGTATCGGCTTCCACCGCTTTGAATTTGAAACCGCACCGCTTAAAAATGCGTTGGTACGCATCATACATACGTTGGTACCAATCGTCGGCCTGGGCATCATTGGCGGCAAAGGAGTAGGCGTCTTTCATATAAAATTCGCGCGAGCGCATGACCCCAAAGCGGGGGCGGATTTCGTCACGGAATTTGGTGCCGAACTGGTACAGGCATTTGGGCAGTTGTTTGTAGGAAGAAATATCCTTGCGTACCAAATCGGTCACTTCTTCTTCGGCGGTGGGGGAAACGCAAAACCCCGCCCCTTTGCGGTCTTCCAGTTTTAATAACTGGTCCCCAAAGTGGGCCCAGCGGCCGCTTTCTTCCCAAAGTTCTTTGGGTTGGATAATGGGGAGCCAAATTTCGTTCGCTCCGGCGCGGTCCATTTCTTCGCGGATGATTTGCTCTACTTTTTTAAGCACTTTGAACCCCAGCGGCAGCCATTCATACAGGCCGCTGCCCAGTTTGCGCACCAACCCGGCGCGAATCATCAGTTTAGCCGATAAGTTATCGGCATCTTTGGGAGCCTCTTTTAAGGTGGGAATGTAATAATTGGATAATTTCATAATTTTTCCTTATAGTTTATTAAAAGTTATTTTTTCCAGGTTTTAATTTTTTCTACTAAAAAATCTACCCATTGTTCTTGCGGGAGTTTGAACATGGTTTGGCCTTTTTCAAAATACAAGCCTTCGCCTTTTCCTCCGGCAATACCAAAGGCCGCGTCGCGCGCTTCGCCGGGGCCGTTTACCACGCACCCCATTACGGCAATTTTGAGGCCGGTGGCTTTTTTCAAAAGTTCGGGGTCGTTATAAATGCGTTCTTCCAATGCGTGTACCGTGCCCGTCACGTCTACTTGCGTGCGGCCGCAGGTGGGGCAGGAAATTAAGTTCGGCCCGTATTCACGCAAGCCCAACGCTTTGAGGATTTCGTACGCGGTGCGCACTTGCAGGCGGGGGGCTTCCGTTAAGGAAACGCGAATAGTGGCCCCAATGCCTTTTTGCAACAGCGTGCCGAGGGCGATAGAGCTTTTAACGGCGCCGCATAAAAAGCTGCCCGCTTCCGTAAGGCCGATATGCAGGGGAATATCACTCTGGGCGGCAAAAAGTTCGTTGGCTTTTAACGTGCGGTAAAAATCGTCCGATTTTAACGATACCACCACGTCGTGAAAGTTTAGCTGTTCCAGTACATTGGCCTGTTCCAAGGCTTCCTGCACCATCACTTCGGCCCATTTGTCGTCGGTCAAGTCCACTTGTCCGGCTACGCTTTTTAAGTATTTTACGGAGCCCGCATTTACCCCAATGCGTATGGCAACGCCTTTATCCTTACAGGCGCGGACGACTTCTTTGGTGTTTTCTATACTGCCAATGTTGCCGGGGTTGATGCGTACTTTATCTACCCCTTGTTTAATGGCTTCCAAGGCCAGTTTATAATCAAAGTGAATATCCGCCACCAAGGGGGAATGAATCCGCTTTTTAATTTCGCCCAGCGCTAGCGCGGCCTGCATATCGGGCACGGCTACGCGGTTGATTTCACAGCCGGCGGCTTCTAATTGGTTAATTTGCTCGGCCGTTTTTTGCGGGTCGCGCGTATCGGTATTGCACATACTTTGCACACGCACCGGGTGCCCGGTTCCCAACGTGTACGGCCCTACTTTAACAAGTCTGGTTTTATACATTTAATTTGCCTCTTGGGGTTTGTCGTCCGTTTGGGGGGCGGCGGTTTGCGTGGCCGCTATGGCGGCGGGTTTAGGCTTAAAGAAAATGCGTTTTACATCTGCATAAGACGCATACAGCACTAAAAGTATAAGCGCATAAAAACCGCAGTTCATGGCTATATTTACTACCCGTTCCGACGGTAAACGCCGCGTAATGCCTTCCAGTAAAAATACCAGCGCGTATCCGCCGTCTAATATTGGGATAGGAAACAAATTGAACATCCCTACCGCTAAAGACAACATACCTATTAAGAAAATAAAATTAACCAACTCCCCATGGGCCGTTTTGTGGATGATGTTTACAATGCCAATCGGCCCGGCCAAATCCGGCGCTTTTTTGTGTGTAAAGCTCTCCCACAGAGAGGTCAACGAGTATTTCGTCCAATACCAACATTGGTACAGCCCAAACCCGACGGCTTTAACCGGCCCTACTTTAACGAAAACCGGCTCCACCGCTATCCCCAACATATTGGGTTTTTCGGCATTAAAGGAGCTTTCCGGCAAGGTGAGTGTAAGGGTTTTTCCTTCGCGTTTAACGGTAAGCTGTAAAGCGCCTTGGCGGGCCTCGGCGGCGGGGGAAACTTCATTCCAGGAAGAAATGTCTTTGCCGTCTATGCGCACAATTACATCCCCCGGTTTAATACCCGCTTTGGCGGCGGGGTAGTCTTCCACCGCTTGCCCCACCACGGCAGGTACTAGCGTAGGGTCTGTTTGCGGCACCCCTTTTACATATACCAAGGCGGAAAAAATAACCGCCGCCAGCACATAGTTAAACAACGCACCGTTAATGACCATAAAAAATTTGGCATACCACTTTTTGGCGGCAAATTCATACGGTTTGGGGGCTTCTTTAGCGTCTTTGGGGTGGAACATAGGCCCGGCCGGTTCCACAAACCCGCCAAAGGGAATTAAACGGATTTGGTAGTCCGTATCGCCCTTTTTTTTGTGCCACAAAATTTTGCCGAACCCAAAGGAAAATTCATTCACGCGAATCCCGGTTAGGCGGCAGGCCAAAAAATGGCCAAATTCGTGAATAATTACAATCGGGCTGAGCACCACCAGTACAGCCAATGCGGATAAAAACATTTCTCCTCCTAAATAATGGCTTTTTTATAGCTTTTGTCTTGCAGAACAGCCAGGGCCAGTTCGTGCGCCTGTTCGTCTGCCTGTGCCGCTTGGGCCAAATTTACTTTGCCCGTAAAAGACGGCGTTTTTTTGAGTACGGTATAAATGACTTTGGGAATATCCGTAAATTTAATTTGCTCTTTTAAGAACGCATCCACGGCTACTTCGTCCGCCGCGCTTAATGCCGCCGGATAAAACCCGCCCGCGCGGGCCGCCTCAAACGCCAGGGCCAAACACGGGAAGCGCTCAAAATCCGGCTCCATAAATTCCAGTTTGGCCACTTCAAACAGGTTGAGTTTTTGCACCGGGGAGGGCTTTTTTTCCGGGTAAGTAATGGCGTATTGGATAGGCAAGCGCATATCCGGCGCGCCCATTTGGGCCAAAATAGAGCCGTCCTGATACTCCACCGCGGAATGGATGATAGATTGCGGATGAATGACAATTTGCACCTTTTTTTCGGGCAAATTAAATAAATTCATAATTTCAATAGATTCAAACCCTTTATTCATCAGGGTAGCGGAATCTATGGTAATCTTTTTGCCCATTTTCCAACGCGGGTGTTGGAGCGCTTCCTGCGGCGTGACGGTAGATAGTGCCGCTTTGCGTTTGGCAAACGGCCCGCCGGAAGCCGTTAAAAATATGCGGGAAATACTATCAGCCATTTGGTGATAGTTGGTTTCGTTCGCCCCGGTTAAGCATTGGAAAATGGCCGACGGCTCACTATCCACCGGGATAATGGCGGCCTCCCAGCGGACACATTCTTCCATGAGGGTTTTTCCGGCCATAACCATAGGCTCTTTATTGGCCAGGGCAATCGTTTTGCCGGCTTTAATGGCGCTTACAAGCGGCAAAAAACCCACCGCGCCCACCAACCCGTTAATAACCAAATCGGCCGACGGTAAAGAAGCTAAAAAGGTAAAACTGTCCATTTCCGGCGGCAGTAAGCGCGTGGCGGCGGGCATTTGGTCCTTAGCTTTGGCGTAGGCATCCGGGTTCATTAAGGCCGCAAAGCGGGGCTTAAATTCGTGTACTTGTTTGAGGAATAAATCCACGTTATTATTGGCGGTCAGCCCAATAACGCGGTAATCTTCCCCCAGGTGGCTAATGGCCGAGAGGGAAGACGTACCGATAGAGCCGGTGGAGCCTAAAATGACAATGTTTTTCATAACAGATACAACACCGTATAGTAGAATACAGGGGCAAGCAACAGGTACGAGTCAAAGCGGTCCAAAAAACCCCCGTGGCCGGGCAATAAATTGGAAGAATCCTTTACCCCGGTGGAGCGTTTTAAGACGGATTCCGCCAGGTCGGACACTTGGCCGATAACCGCCACCAAAAGCCCCAGCCAAATAGCCGGCTGTACGGTTTTGATAAATTCCGGCAGTAAAGTTTTTTGCATAATTACCGCCGCGCCGACGGCGAGCAGGGTGCCGCCAATGGAGCCTTCCCACGTTTTTTTAGGGCTTACTTCCACATTTAGTTTCGTGCGCCCGAGCAAACGGCCGGTAAAGTAGGCGCCTGTATCGCTCACCCACACGGTAATAAACATAAAATAGGTTAAATATTCCCCGCAGTTGGCAATATCACGGATGTTGATTAAATGCGCCAAGGCCCACGGAATTAAAAATACCCCTGTAAACGTGTTGCAAACGCGGTCCCAAGAGCGATGGGGGGTTAAAATTTCTACAAACAAAATGCCAAAGATAATAACGCTCATGGCTAACGGATAGAGGTTATCGGGCAGTTCCAAACCGTTAAAATGGGTGCGCCCCAATACGGCGGCCACGGCCATTAACATCCCAAAGAAAAGCAGGCTGAAACGGTGGACCGGTTTTTTCCCGGCGGTAAGCACCAAACCGTATTCATACAAGCACAGGGCAATAATGCCCGCAACCAACACCATATAAAACACGCCGCCGTAGTGAATGGCGGGGAGTATAACGCATAAGCCAATAATGGCAGTGATAATTCTGGGTAATAGCATACTATTATTTTAGCATAATTGGGCGGGTGGTACAGGCAGGAAATCGCAAATTTTACAAGGGTTTTTCAAAGGCATCCCGGTTTTGACCGCCGTGAACGTAAATCACCCCGCAACGCTTAAAGCCGCGGCGCACAAAAAAATATTGCATGGAGCGGTTGTCCGGGTGGGTGTCACCCCGCAACGCGCGGCAGTGGGCCGCTTGCGCCCGGTGGAGCCAAAATTGAAAGATACTTTCCACCGCGCCGCTCCCGCGCAAGGCGGCATTTAACATCAAACGGTGTAAGGTGGCATACGGCGCTTGCGTGTGCCAGGCGCCGTTTTCTATATAGTGATAGTTGGGGTCTTCGGTCAATAAGACCGCAAAATATCCGGCCACTTGCCCGGCGTGGCAAACCGCAAACCCGGCTCCGGCGCGCAGGTCTTGCTCAAAAAGTTCCTGTTGCGGGTAGTCGTCTTGCCATTGGTTGATGTTTCTGGCTTTTAATAAGGCTTTGGCTTCGGCCGCCAAGGTTAAAATGGCGGGGATGTCCGCCGGGGTGGCGGCTCTTATTTCAACGGACATGGTTTTTTTCTGTTTTTTGCAGGCTGATACGCGCGTTTTGCGCTACCCAGCGTGCGGTGTGGTTGGTTTCAAATAAATAGATAATTTCGTCGGCACAATCCAGGGCGCGGGCCTGTAAGGCCGCATTTTTTTTGCCCAACATTTTTAAGGCTTTGTTGACGGTTTTATAAACAAAAGGGGACGGGTCCGCCGCGCCGTTTTTGAGGAGCGCAAACGCTTTTAATAAATCCGCCTGTGCGGTTTTGGCGCGTGGGGCGGCTAGCGCACACACAACGCCAAACCCGGCCCGGCGGGTCATTTCCCGCGGGTGTTTTACCCAACGCGCGGCCAGTTTAAGCGGGTTTTTTGTCTTGCTGAACAGCTCCGCGGCGCATAAATCGCATACGTCTTCGGTTTCCAGGGTTTCGGCCCAACGGCACAGCTGGGGGGGAGTCATGGCGGCGGGGTCGGCCAGTAAAACCGCCAGTTGGCGCGCCCCGTGGGTTCCTGTTTGCCATAAAGCGTTGGCTAACTCTTGGTCCGGCCGGGGGAGCCCTTTAACCAGTTGGCGGATAAGCGTTAAGGGTGCGCCGTCTGCCTGCGGGGCGGAAAGGCCCTGTTTGGCGGCTTGGCGTTTTTTACAAGCGGGGGTGGCGTGGCGCGTTAAGCGGCGCAGGAGTTCTTCCGTGCGGGCGCGGGTGACACTATCCATATTATAACCCTCCAAAACGGCGGGTGCGGCGGGAAAAATCTTCCACCGCGGCGGAAAGGTCTTTTTCGGAAAAATCCGGCCAGAGGGTATCGGTAAAGTAAAATTCCGTATAGGCGCATTGCCATAACAAAAAGTTGGAAAGGCGTTTTTCGCCGGACGTGCGGATAAGCAGTTCCGGGTCCGGCACGGCGGGCTGATACAGGCGGGCCTGTAAATCGGCCTGTGTGGGGTTTTTAATGCCGTCTTGCACCAGTTTTTGCACCGCGTCCAACAGTTCCGCGCGCGAGCCATAATTGAGGGCCAGTACCACCGTTAAGCCGGTTTTGTGGGCGGTTTCGGCGGTGAGTTGGTCTATTTTAGCCAGTAAATGGGGAGGCAGAGGCTCGCGCCGCCCGCTGATTAAAATGCGCAAATTGTTGGTTTTGGCTTCGCGCATATATTTATCCAGCGTTTTTTCCAGCAGGTTCATCAGCCCGTTGATTTCCTCTTGCGGGCGGGACCAGTTTTCGGTAGAAAAGGCGTAAAAGGTTAAAAATTCTATTCCCAGTTTTTCGGCGGCGCGGATGGTGCGCTCCACCGCTTTGGCCCCGGCGTTATGCCCGGCCGAGCGCGGCAAATTTTTTTGTTTGGCCCAACGGCCGTTTCCGTCCATAATAATAGCAATATGGCGGGGGAGTGTATGGGAAATAGACATACTTTTATTTTACCTTTTTAAGAGGCATTTTGTAATAAAAAAGGGGGCCATAAGGCCGTAAAAACAAGGGCCGCGGGCCGGGAAACCATAAAAAACCCCGGCCGGAGCCGGGGAATTAAAAAAACCGGAAACCTATTTTTCTTGTTTATCCAGCGTGCGGGCAAAGTTGCTGTAAGTGACAAACTTTTCCTCGTACGCAATAAAGGCTTCTTTCAAAATTTTGATAGCCGTTTGCTTGTCAAAAATCTTTTCCACCACCACGGTTTTATTTTCCAGCTTTTTATAGTCTTCAAAAAAGCTCATGGTTTCCGAAATCAAATGTTCCGGCAACTGGGAAACATCCGTATAGTGGCTTACGTTCGGGTCGCCCTGGGCCACGCCGATAATTTTATCGTCTGCCTCGCCGTTATCCAACATGCGCATAACGCCGATAATGCGCGCCGGAACAATGCACATAGGCACAACTTCGGCCTGGGATAAAATTAAAATATCCAAGGGGTCTTTGTCGGCCCCGTAGGTGCGCGGAATAAAGCCATAGTTGGCCGGATAGTACACAGACGAATACAAAACGCGGTCCAAGCGCAACAGGCCGCTGGCTTTGTCCAGCTCGTACTTCGCGCGGGTGCCTTTGGGAATTTCAATAATTCCGTTTACAACGTAAGGTAAAGAATCTTTATCGCCGGGCGAAACATGGTGCCACGGGTTGAAATTTGCGAACATTTTTTCCTCTTTATAAATAATTTACTTATCTATTATAGCAATTCTGGCAGAAGAACAAGCCGTTCCTCTTAAAAATAAAAAAACGCGACAGGGGGTTGTCGCCACTTTATGCTATCCTATAATCCGCCCAACCGGGCAAGGAGAATAATATGGAATACTGGATTGGTTTGTTTGTAATGATATTAATAGGTGCGGCGGTGTATGGGTTCAGCCCCAAAAAATTCCGCAAGCGTGTGTTATGGTCGGAAATAAGCTTTTTAGTGATTTTTATGGCGGTTCAAGTGATATTTTACCAATACCGTATTTGGCGGATGCTGGAAGTTTTTAGGTAATAAAGCCATAAAATAGTACAATAAGGACTATGTGGATTACCTTGCTGTTTACCCTATTTATTATAGGCAGTTTGTGGGGCATTTGGGCGGGCGGCGTTTGTTTGCCCGCCAAGGCCCGCGCGTGGTATTGGCGGGTGTGGGGGGTGCTCTATTTAGGCAGTGTGGCTTATTTGGCCCTGTTGTGCCGCACCCCCAAGGTGGTGCGCGTGTGGAAGCTGGAGCCGTTTGAGGTGTACCGCCAAGCCGGGCAGTGCCTTTGGGAAAACAGCTCCGCCCCGGTCTGCCGGGCGGTGTTCAGCACGCGGCAGAATGTGTTTCGCATTTTCCAGGGGGCACCATTACAAGACGAGTGGCTCAACATTGTGTTTTTTATGCCGCTGGGGTTTTTGTGGCCGCTTTTATGGCCTAAAAAGGGGTGGAAAAGTGCCGTTTTGGGCGGGTTTTTACTGTCGCTTTTGGTGGAAGTTTTACAGGCGCTTACCCGGCGCGGCGTGTTTGAAACGGACGACCTTATTAATAACACGTTGGGCGCCCTGTTGGGGTATGGCTTGTACCGCTTGCTTGCTCGCCCGCGCGTGTAAAGCGCTTGGTTAAGCACGGCGCGTTTTGGCGGTGGCGGTAGGCCGAAAAGGGGAATAACGCGGGGTTGTTGCCCAAATATGTTAAAATAATAAAAATTATTTGCTCTTGGCGGAGGAAAAATGAAAGGTATTATTTTGGGCCGGAGGAACAGGCAACCGCTTGTTGCCGGCAACGCTCGGCGTATCTAAACAGCTTATTCCTGTTTATGATAAACCCATGGTTTATTATCCGCTTTCCGTGCTGGGGCTGATAGCGCCCCGGTCCGCTTTCCCCCGGCTGCTGTTTAACCAGTGCCGGGGATTTTTATTATATATTCGGTTTGACTTGCCGTTCAAAAACAGTAAAATATAGTATATCTCGGCGCAGGACGGAAAATATATGAATCAGCAAACCATGAAAGTTTTAATTTTAGCCGGCGGCTTGGGTACCCGCCTGGGGGAAGAAACAGACTTAAAACCCAAACCCATGGTGGAAATCGGCGGCTACCCGGTTTTGTGGCATATTATGAAGATTTACTCCGCTTACGGATTTAACGATTTTGTCATTCTGACCGGCTACAAATCCCAGATTATTAAAGATTATTTCGTCAATTATTACCAACGCTATTCCGATATTACCGTGGATATGGTACACAATAGCGTTGAGGTGCATAAAACCCGCCACGAACCGTGGACCGTCACCCTGTTATATACCGGCCAAACGGCCCAAACAGGCGCGCGCATTAAAAAAGCCCGCCAATATGTAGGCAACCAGCCGTTTATGCTTACTTATGGGGACGGCGTGGCCGATATTAACATCCCCGCTTTACTGGATTGCCACCGCGCGGCCGGAAAAACCGTTACCATGACGGCCGTAAAGCCGCTGGGCCGCTTTGGGGCCGTTCAACTGGACGGACAGGATAACATTTCCACCTTTACCGAAAAACCGTTGGGGGACGGCGCTTGGATTAACGGCGGCTTTTTTGTGTGCCAACCGGAAGTGTTTGACGCTATCCCCGACGGAGATAATGTTATTTTTGAACAAGGCCCCTTAAACAGTTTGGCCCAAAGCGGGCAACTGCACGCCTATAAACACACCGGTTTTTGGCGCCCGATGGACACCTTGCGCGATAAGAACGATTTGACCGCGCTTTGGTGCGCGCAAAACGCACCGTGGAAGATTTGGGAGTAGCCCGTGGCGGATTTTTCCTACCGTTCTTTGCGCGTTTTAATTACAGGCCACACGGGTTTTAAGGGCTCGTGGCTTGCGCAGTGGCTCCTTATGCAGGGGGCGCAAGTGTGCGGCTATGCCTTGCCGCCTAATACCAAGCCCGCTTTGTTTGAGGTGTTGGATTTGGCCCCGCAACTCACCCGCCACGAACTGGGCGATATTTTGGATTATCCCCGCTTGCAAGCCGTTTTTAAGGCGTTTGAGCCGGATATAGTCTTTCATTTGGCGGCCCAGCCTTTGGTGCGGCTTTCCTATACGCAGCCTGTTCAAACGTACGCGGTAAATGTAATGGGTACGCTTAACGTGTTGGAGGCGGCCCGACAAACGCCGTCCGTGCGGGCGGTAGTGAACGTGACGACCGATAAATGTTATGAAAATACGGAAACGCACCGCGCCTACCGGGAAACAGACCCATTGGGCGGGTACGATATGTATTCGTCCTCTAAAGCGTGTTCGGAAATTTTATCCGCCTCGTACCGCCGCAGTTTTTTGCAGAATAGCTTTGCATTAGCCACCGCCCGCGCCGGAAACGTCATTGGCGGCGGGGATTGGGCCCAAGACCGTTTACTGCCCGATTGTATGCGCGCATTAGCCGCGGGCGCGCCGATTGTACTGCGCAGTCCGCACGCACTTCGCCCCTGGCAGTTTGTGTTAGAGCCTTTGGGCGGCTACCTTTTACTGGGGGAAAAACTCCTTACGCAAGGCCAAAAATTTGCCCAGGCGTTTAACTTTGGGCCGGATAACCGCCACCCGCTTACGGTAGAAGAAATGGCGCGTTTAGCGGTAGCGTGTTATGGGAGCGGAAGCGTAAAAATTCAGCCGGATAACGGCCCGCACGAGGCCGCCCTGCTTACGCTAGACAGCACCAAAGCCCACGAACAACTGGGGTGGAGCCCGGTTTACTTAGCCGCCGAGGCCGTGCGGGAAACGGTGGCGTGGTACAAACAATTTTATACCGCCGGTAAAGAGGTAAAAAACTTTACCGCCCGGCAAATCCAACAATTTCAAGAGTGTTTACCATGGAAAAAGAATTAAGACAAGCCGTTAAAAATGCCGCGCGGGCGTACTTTCAGGCAGTCCACGCCCAGCCGAAAGATTTAACTTACATTCCTGCTTCGGGCAAATGTTTGGACGAAGAAGACTTGGAAATGCTGGTGGATGCCTGTTTGGATATGTGGCTTACCGCCGGGCGTTTTAATGATAAGTTTGAGGAAGATTTAGCCGCTTATTTGGGCGTGCCTTTTGTGGCTACTACCAATTCCGGCTCGTCGGCCAATTTGCTGGCGCTTACGGCGCTGACGTCGCCCAAACTGGGGGAAAAACGATTGCACCCCGGGGACGAAGTAATTACCGTAGCGGCTGGATTTCCCACCACGGTAAACCCCATTTTGCAAAACGGCTTAATCCCGGTATTTGCGGATGTAAATGTGGGGACATATAATTTAGATGTGGCCCAGCTGGAGCGCGCATTATCCGCCAAAACCAAAGCCGTTTTTCTGGCGCACACGTTGGGCAATATGTTTGATATGCCCGCCGTTTTGGCGTTTTGCAAAAAACATAATCTTTGGCTGATTGAGGACTCCTGCGACGCACTGGGCGCCACTTGGAACGGCCAAAAAGCGGGCACATTGGGGCATATCGGCACGTTTAGTTTTTATCCGGCCCACCATATTACCATGGGCGAGGGCGGCGCCGTGGCCACGCGGGACCCGCTACTATACCGCATTATTTTATCCTTGCGCGATTGGGGACGGGATTGTTGGTGCAAGCCGGGGGTGGATAACACGTGCAAAAACCGTTTTAGCCGCCAACTGGGCAAATTGCCCTTCGGCTATGACCATAAATATACTTATTCCCATGCCGGATATAATTTGAAAATTACCGATTTTCAAGCCGCGTTAGGGGTCAGCCAACTTAAAAAATTGCCTGCTTTTTTGGCTAAACGGCGCCAAAATGCCGCGTTCCTGGCGGAAAAACTGGCGGATTTGGCCCCTTGGTTTATTTTGCCGCAAACCGCCGCAGGGGTGGAGCCGTCTTGGTTCGGGTTTTTGCTTTCGGTACGGGAAGGCGCCCCCTTTACCAAACAACAACTGGTGGAGTATTTGGAACAAAACGGCGTGGGCACGCGCCAATTATTTGCGGGCAACCTTTTGCGCCAGCCGCTGATGACGGACAACGCCTATCCGGTGCGTATAGCGGGGGAAAAACTAAAGTATTCCAACCAATTAACCGAGCATGATTTTGCCTTGCTCCCCAATACGGAATTTATTATGAACCACACTTTTTGGGTGGGCACGTTCCCGCGGTTGGGGGAAAAGGAACTCACCAAAACCGTGGCCCTGTTGCACCGCTTTGCCGGAGCCTTGCCATGAAGCCCCGCGTACTATTAACCGGCGAAACCGGGTTTATCGGCCGCAGTGTGTTGCGCGTACTGGGGGATTTATATGAATTTTTTGCACCTTCCCGCGCGGAATTAAATGTAAACGATTTGGCTTCCGTACGCGCTTATTTGGCCGGAAAACAGTTTGATGTTTTACTGCATTGTGCGCTTAATTCTCCGCTCCATAATCCGCAAGATAAGCCGGAAAATACGCTAGCTTTGACGTTGCAGGCGTTTTTTAATTTAACCGCCTCTCAGGCGCATTTTGGCAAAATTTTATATATCGGTTCCGGCGCGGAGTACGATAAGCGCCGCGACATTCACTTGGTGCGGGAAGAAGAAATCGGGCAGTATATTCCGGCGGACCCGTACGGGCTTGCTAAATATACGCTCAACCAACTGGCCCGCCAAAGCCAAAACATTTACAACTTGCGCATTTTCGGCTGTTATGGGCCGACGGACGCCAAAACCAAATTTATCCGGGACGCCATAGACTGCGCACTAGCCGATACGCCTATTACTATCCGGCAAGATTGCCTGTTTGATTATTTGTATGTGGACGACCTGGCCCGCCTGATTGCGTGGTTTATAGAAAATACGCCGCAATACCACGATTATAACGTGGTTTCCGGCCGCCCGGTGGCGCTGTCTGCTTTGGCAAAAACGGTGGCCCGCTTAACCGGCCATACGCGCGGTATCCAAATAGCCAAACCGGGGCTCAATAAAGAATATACCGCCTCCAACGCGCGGTTATTGGCGGAAGTAAAAAACTTTGCATTTACCCCGTTGGATGAAGGCATTTCTCGCCAACTGGCCTGGCAGAAAGAATATGTTAAACAAACTCATTAACCGCCTAAAAAGCCTGTTCCCGGGCCGGCAACTGGGCGCGTATGCCTTGGTGGGGGTGTGGAATACATTATTCGGCTACGGCCTGTATGCGGCGTTGGTGTGGGGGCTGGACGGTAAACTGAAATTTGCCTATATGTGGGCGAATGTGCTTTCCAACTTTATTGCCATTACGCAGGCGTTCTTTTTATACAAATTTTTTGTTTTCAAAACCAAGGGGCATTATTGGCAAGAATACATCAAATGTTGGATGGTGTACGGCGCGGCGGCGCTTATCGGCCTGGCGGTTTTGCCGCTACTGGTGGAAACACTCCGCGCGCTGTTGCCGTTAGCTTATAAAACCTATGCGCCTTATGCGGGGGGCGCGCTCCTGACCGCGCTGACGGTTTTATGCAGTTTTTTGGGGCTTAAAAATTTTTCGTTCCGCACGGTGGAAAACAGCCTGCTTTCCCGCGTGAAAGAACGCTGGGCCTTGCAAACCCAACCCCAGCGGCGCGTGATGTTTTTGGGCCTTATTTTGGCGGCGGGCTTTTTAATAGCGCTGGCCGTGTGCGCTTTGGGGCTGATACTCCATTGGCAATACTATCCGTACACTACTTTTTTGTTTGACCCGCGCTACCGGTTTACGGATTTATATGAAACACTCATTTTGGCCAGAGGCCATACGGCCGGATTAAATTATTTCCCGCTTTTAATGGGTTTTATGCGGGCGGTATCGCAGGGGCCGGAGCGTATTTTATGCGCGGTTTTTGTCAGCCTGTGGGTGGCTTTTTATGTAAGCATTGTTTACAAAGGCTTGCCGCAACTGCCGCATAAAGCCGGGTGGACGGTGTTGTTGGCGGTGGGGAGTTTCCCTTTGTGGTTTTTGGCGGATAGGGCCAATTTGGAAGGGTTTGTGTTTATGGCCTGCGCGGGGTTTGTTATCAGTTTTTGGCGCGGGCGGATGAACTGGGCCGCCTTTTGGCTAGCATTGGCGGTAAATATGAAACCGCATCCGGCGGTTTTTATGGTGCTTTTCATACGGGATAAACAATACAAGGCGTTGGCAAAATGGTTGGTTTTATGCGTACTAATAGGGGCGTTGTGCAGTTGGGCCGCCCATTTTGATTGGCTCTCCTTTCAAAGAAACGTGCAAACTTTTTCCGACTGGCAACAATTTTTGCCCTTTGGGTTGGAATTTTCCCACACGTTTTTTAATTTACTGCGCCTGCCTGTCTTTTTGCCCACGCAAAACGGCTTGCCGGACTCGTGGCAGGCTACGGTCGCTTTCTCCCGGTTGGTGGCGCCCGGTTATGCCGTGGCTATGCTCGGGCTGTTTGCCTTTATCAGCGCACATGTGGTGTTTGTACGGCCCGCCTTTTGGAAAGCCCTTTTACTGCTGACGTTGGCGGAAGTATTTTTCCCGTTTGTATCGCACGATTACACGCTTATCCATTTAATTTTGCCGGTGCTGTTCTTTTTGAACGCGCCGCCCATGCCGCCCAAACAAAGCGTGTTTATTACCGTGTGTTTGGCGGTGTTGCTAATCCCTATGAATTTTTGGACTTATTCTTTTTATCATTCCCTTATGTACGATTTAGTGCTTAATGCGGGCACGTTTTTGCGCCCGCTGGCGGCGGGGGTTTTACTGGCGTATTTGCTGAAAGATTTTTCTTTCGCCCGCTTGAAAACAGGCATTAAAAATTATTTTTCCGCAAAAAAATAACACACGGTGCTTTCAAATTATGTATACTTGCAGAATGTGTTTTTTAGAAACACAAGCCTATTTTATCTTGTACCCGCAAATAAAATAAGGAGTATACATGACAGAGAAATTAATTGAGTACATATCCTTAATTAACGACCGTTTTTTAGGATATGTTTTGATGGCCGCACTGGTCTTTTGCGGAACGTACTTTACACTGGCCTTGCGCGGCGTGCAGTTCGCCCGCCCCAAAGAATTTTGGAAACTGATTACAGAACGGGCAGGATATTCCAAGCAAAAAGGGAATATTTCGTCTTTCCAGGCATTTGCTATCAGTACGGCCTCGCGCGTGGGGACCGGCAATATCGCCGGGGTGGCTATTGCCATTACGGTTGGCGGCCCGGGCGCTATTTTTTGGATGTGGCTGATTGCCGTTATCGGCGCGGCTTCCGCATTCGCGGAAAGCACCCTGGCGCAAGTGTATAAAGTAAAAAAAGGCGCGCATTTTATCGGCGGCCCGGCGTTTTATATGAAAGACGCTTTGGGTAAACCGTGGATGGGCGTGACGTTTTCCGTCATTATTACGCTTACGTTTGCGTTTGTGTTTAACTCCGTACAGGCTAACACGATTGCGCAATCTTTGCAAGCCTCTTTTCAGGTTTCCCCGGCCGTCACCGGAGGCGTGCTGGCCTTTTTGACGTGTGCCATTATTTTTGGCGGTTTGCGCCGCGTGGCAAAATTTTCTGCGGTGATTGTCCCTGTTTTTGCACTGGGTTATATAGCCGTCACGTTAGTAGTGCTTGCGTGTAATTTTGAAAAAATCCCGGCCATTTTCCAACTTATTTTTACGGATGCGTTCTCTTGGCAGAATGTGGCGGGGGGAACCTTGGGCGCAACGGTGATGACGGGCGCACGCCGCGGGTTGTTTTCCAACGAAGCCGGTATGGGCTCCGCTCCCAATGCGGCGGCTACGGCCAACATCTCCCACCCGGTGCGCCAAGGCTATGTGCAGGCGTTTAGCGTGTTTGTGGATACGCTGGTAATTTGCAGTTGCACGGCGCTAATTGTGTTGTCTGCCGATTATACGGCCCTAGCGGGGGAAGGCATTACGCTTACCCAGCAGGCCTTGGGGCAAACTTTGGGCGGCGCGTTTAGCAACGGGTTTATATCCGCCAGTGTGCTGCTATTCGCGTTTACCTCTATTATCGGCAACTATTATTACGGGCAGGCCAACGTGCAGTATTTAACGCACAGCCGCCGCGTAATGGTTTTGTTTAGAACACTGGTTGCGGGCATGGTGTTTTTGGGCTCCGTCGCCCAGCTGAAACTGGTGTGGAATTTGGCCGATTTGTTTATGACTCTTATGGCACTGCTTAACATTACGGCAATTTTAATGTTGCGTAAACAAGTGTGCGCCGTACTGGCCGATTACCGCGCCCAAAAAGCCAAAGGCATCCAAAACCCGCAGTTTAACCCGGCGCTGGTGCCGGAGGTGCGCGGGGCGCACGCGTGGGAAAACACGCCCGGCGCCACCGGGGAAAAAGCCTAACCTAAAAAAGTTGCTTTTATTCCTGCTAAAAAAAATAGTATTATATATACAGAAGTAAAAAATCTATGGAGGATAGTAATAACTATGATTAAAGTAGGTATTAACGGTTTTGGCCGTATCGGCCGTTTCGTGTTCCGCGCGGCCCAAGAACGCAATGATATTGAAATCGTCGGTATTAACGATTTGTGCCCGGTTGATTATTTGGCTTATATGCTCAAATACGATACCATGCACGGTAAATTCAACGGCACCGTGGAAGCGGACGTTGCAAACAGCCAGCTTATCGTAAACGGCAAAAAAATCCGCGTCACCGCTTGCAAAAACCCGGAAGAATTGGCCTGGGATAAAGTGGGCGCCGAATATGTGGTAGAATCCACCGGTTTGTTCTTGACTCAAGAAAAAGCGCAGGCTCACATTAAAGCCGGTGCTAAATATGTGGTTATGTCTGCTCCGTCCAAAGACGCTACCCCGATGTTCGTCGTTGGCGTGAACGAAAAAACCTACGTTAAAGGCACCCAATTTGTGTCTAACGCTTCTTGCACCACCAACTGCTTGGCTCCTATCGCCAAAGTTTTGAACGACAAGTTTGGTATTAAAGAAGGTTTGATGACCACCGTACACTCCACCACCGCCACCCAAAAAACGGTTGACGGCCCGTCTATGAAAGACTGGAGAGGCGGCCGTGCCGCTTCCGGCAACATTATTCCTTCCTCCACCGGTGCTGCTAAAGCCGTGGGTAAGGTAATTCCGGAACTTAACGGTAAATTGACCGGTATGTCTATGCGCGTACCCACCTTGGACGTGTCCGTCGTGGACTTGACCGTAAACTTGGCTAAACCCGCCACCTATGCGGAAATTTGCAAAGCCATGAAAGATGCCTCCGAAGGCGAATTGAAAGGTATTTTGGGCTACACCGACGAAGCCGTTGTGTCTTCCGACTTCTTGGGCTGCCCGTTGACCTCTATTTTTGACGCCAAAGCCGGCATTGCGTTGACCGATACTTTCGTTAAAGTAGTTTCTTGGTACGATAACGAAATCGGCTACTCCAACAAAGTGTTGGACCTCATTGCCCACATGGCTTCCGTCAACAAATAAGTTGATTTAGCCGCATAAAGGCGGGCCCGCAAGGGCTCGCCTTTTTTGTCTGTAAGCGGGATTTTGCTATGGTAAAATAGGTAAAAACGAAACATATTTTCCGGCTTTTATTTTACGCAGAATTTGCTACAATACAAAAAACAAGAGGGGGTTTTTATGAAAAAATATTTTGCTGTTTTTGCCGCCGTTTTATTGGCGGCTCCGTGTGTGTTCGGCGCGCAGGCGCGCACGTTGCGCGTGCAAGCCGCGGCCGAGGTGCAAGTGCCGCCCAACCGGGTCACCATTACCGTCGGCGTATCGGCCCAAAACGCCAACTTAAAACAAGGGGCCGAAGCGTTGCAGAAAACCACGGCGCAAATTTTGCAGTTTTGCCGCCAATGGAACATCAAAGAGAAAAACTTGCAAACGCAAAATGTATCCGTCTTTCCGCAATATCCCGGGGAGTATTCGCCCAAGCAAACCCAAACGCTCTACCGTTTGAACCAAACTTTGTCCGTCACGCTGGAAGATTTAACCCAGTACGATAAAATTTTATACGGTTTACTGCAAAACGGAGCTAACCAAATAGAAAATGTGGAGTTTTATTCTTCCCAAGAGGCTAAATACCGCCAAAATGCGTTGCGCCAAGCCGTTCAAAAAGCGCGCGAAAAAGCCGAAATTTTGGCGCAGGAAGCCGGCGTAAAGCTGGGCAAAGTGCTTACGGTGGAAGAAGAAAATGCCTCTTTTAGCACCTTTGCAAACGCCAAACAGAACCTTTTTGCGGCCGATTCGGGCGCGCAAAACACGTTGGCTGTGGGCCTAGTTTCTGTGCGTGCGCAAGTGGGGGTTGTGTATCAGATAAATTAATTCTCCGTCGGAGTGCATTTCAAAAAGTCCTATGTAAAATTTTTACATAGGACTTTTTATTTTTGAATTTCCGACGACAAATACATAAAATATTATAAGTAAATGAATTTTACATATCTTAATCAGGACAGGAAAAAGAAAATGAAAAAAATATTAATTAGCCTTTTGGCACTGCTGGTACTGCCTGGCTTGGTGAGTGCGCAAAGCAAAAAGCAAATCATCAAGCAAGTGGAACAAAGAGTGCAAAGCGCTGTAAAACAACAGGCTTTGCGCGGTTCCGGCGCGGCTGTTAAAGGGGTTGCTAAAAAAGCCACCCAGGCTACCGCTAAAAAAGCGACGCAAGCCACCGCCAAAAAAATGGCGGCCAAGGCTACCGCTAAAAAAGCCGTAGCGAAATCCTCTGCCAACAAAGGAACCCAATTTGCCGCCAGAAAAGCGGGGCAAGTAATGGAAGAACGCGCCTTGCAAGCCCGCAAAAAAATGCACACCAGCACGCTTTCTCCCCAAGAGCGCGAAAAACAGATGGACGGACTCCTGCGTGCCCAGTTATTCGGGGATGAACCCATTTTTACCGCTACCTCTTATGCGGCTTTGCGCAAGCAAATGAATTCTTTGGATGTGGCTATTGCTAACAAGGATATCCAGCTGGCTCCTGCGGGGCGGTTATCCAAAGAAACCCGCCGTATCAATACGGGGTTGGCCCAGTATATGTTGCAGAAAGCGGATATTAAAGAGGAGATTATTAAAGGCTATGCGCTGACGGATGCCTTTTTGGAAGGATATTACTTGCGCCGGATTTACCCGTATTTGTCTAAACCTACTTATCAGGCGGATAAATCCGGGCGCATGTACCGCGGTATTTATATGACGGTGGACGAGTTGGCTTCTACCTTAAAAACCGGTTTTTTAACCAAAATGAATACTTGGTCTACCGGGGCCAAAGACGGCAAACAAATTATTAGTTTTTCCACCTCCACCGGGGAAGCCATGAGCTATATTTTCCAATCGTCCGGGAACCACCCCAACGGCATTGGTGTTGTGTTTGAAGTGGACCGCGATATACCCGGTTTGGAATACTGGGAAGACGCGGACCTTAACTCCACCAAAACAATCTATCACGGGTATCAGGACATTCCCGCCAACCGCATCCGCAACGTGTATGTGTATGGGGAATACGGCCTGGAAAGTTTAGTGGAAATTTTGATTAAAGCCCAAAAAGGCCAAGTAAGAAGCAACAAGCAGTGGGTGTCTGTATTTGACGGTGGGGCTTTCGGCGGATTTTCCCGCTAAAAAATTTAAGCGGACTCGCCCGGTATTATAAAAACCCGGGCTTGTTCGCTAAGGGTACAAGATAGGCGGAGTGTAAAAGCTCCGCCGTTTTTTATTTCCGGGCGTGTGGCGTGGAACGCCGCCCTATTTGTAATCAAAAAAAACCCTGCTTTTTACGGCAGGGGTTTTTGACAAAATGCGGTTTTTATTTGACGGCCGGTTTATCTAAATCCGCCTTGGAAACCAAAGATTTTACTTTGGCTTGCTTAAAAATATGGCTGAAAGACAACGCCACGCCCACATACACATTTTCCCCGCGGGGGCCCATATATTTGCCTTGGGCCGTGTAATAATTGACAAACGGGGCAATGTATACTTCTTTGAACATCTGCACTTCTACGCGCGCGTCCAGCTCAAATTCGTAATCCAAATCGGTCGCTTGGCGGCGGGATTCGTGTAAGTAATCGCGGAACAGGGCGGAAAATTGCGCTTTTACGCCCTCACGCATGGGGGCTTCCAACCGCAGGCCTGCTTCCCAGGCCAACTTTTCCGAAGACGGATTATACGTCTGGTTCGATTCGCCCACTACCGCCGCATACAAGGCTTTTAAGTAGTTGCCGTCAAAAAGTTTGGCACCCAACATACCGCGGTAAATTTTGCGGCGGGGGGAATTGGCTAATTTGGTAAATTCGGTCTCGTAGCCGATGTTGGCAAACGGGCCGGCTTCAAACCCGCCCAAAAAATCGTTGGCGTGCCAAAGGCGTTGCGTGTAGCCGGTGGTGAACAAAATGCGGTCGGCATTTTCGTTCGTCAGGTTTTCTCCGTCCACGGGGCGGATGCGCGTGCGGCCGTAATCCATCAGCAACGTGTTGGACCAGAGCCAATTTTGGGAATAATAATCGGCTAACCCGTGGAACGTGCCCGTTAAACTGGTTTGGGAATCCGCCGTCAGGCGGGCATCCGGGAAACCCTGGTATTCTTTGGCGTAGCGGACCTCGGTAGACGTGGCATTTAAGGCCAGTTTTTTTAGCTCCACTTGCCAGCCGCTCACGCCCACTTTTTGGGCAAAAGCAGGCACTGCCGCCGCCACAATAAGGGGCAAAACGGCATATTTTACAAATTTTAACATGTGTTCTCCTATAATAAATTTGCAGCTTTGGGCGGAATTATCCGCCTGTATATTGTAGTTAATTTGGGGCAAGCACCGCAATTTTTGAGGTTGCAGAGTGACAAGACGCTCCAAAAATAATAAAATATATACGGAAGGGAAAAACCTAATACCCTTACTCTAGATGTTAATTAAGGAAGAATATTAAGATTATGCCTAAAAATACAGACTTTTGCAAAATTGTCGCGACCATCGGTCCCGACACCAGCGATGAAAAATCTATTGACGCGTTGGTACAAGCGGGTGTGTCCGTGTTCCGCTGCAACTGCAGCCACGGCTCCTTGCCTGAATATCAGGAAAGAGTGACCAACATCCGCAAGATGGAAAAAAAATATAACTGCACTTTGGGTATTCTGTTTGACTTGCAGGGCCCGAAACTCCGCGTGGGTACCTTCAAAGACTACCGCATTAAACTGGCCGAAGGGGATAAATTCCGCTTGGATATGAACCCGGAACCCGGCGACCAAACCCGCGTATGCTTGCCCCATAAAGAAATTTTTGCCGCTATGAAACCCGGCTTGGAACTGCTCCTGAACGACGGCGTAGTGCGCTTGCGTGTAGATGCCTGCACCGCCGATACGGCCGACTGCACCGTGATTGCGGGTGGCGAACTTTCCAACAAAAAAGGCGTAAACGTGCCCGGCGTAAAATTGCCGCTTTCCGCGTTGACCGCCAAAGATAAAGAAGATTTGAAAATTGCCGAAATGTTAGGCGCGGACTTTATCGGTTTGTCTTTCGTACAGGAACCGCAGGACTTAATTGAATTGCGCAGCCTGATGAAATCCAAAGCCCACATTATCGCCAAAATTGAAAAACCCTCCGCCATTGAACACTTGCGCGAAATTATTGACCTGACCGACGTAATTATGGTCGCCCGCGGTGACCTGGGTGTGGAAACCAGCCCGGAATTGGTGCCGGTTTTGCAAAAGAAGATTGTTTCCGGCTGCCGCAAAGCGGGCAAACCGGTTATCGTGGCTACCCAAATGTTGGAATCTATGGTTCACAACATTATGCCCACCCGCGCTGAAGCCTCCGACGTTGCCACCGCCGTTTATGACGGTGTGGACGCGGTAATGCTCTCCGCCGAAACCGCCCAGGGCGACCACCCGGTTGAAGCCGTCACCACCATGCGCCGCATTATTGAAACCGTGGAAAACGACCACCGCTACCGCAAAGGGCTTTCCTTGTTGGAACGCCGCAACGACACCACCAAAGAAGGTGCCATCACTGCGGCCGCCGGCGTGGTTGCTACCAATATGGATACCGCTAACGTAATCGTCACGTTTACGGATTCCGGCTCCACCACCTTGCGCGCTTCCCAACAGAGAAACGGCGGCTTGCCTATTTTGTCCTTAACGCCGAACATCACCACCGCCCGCCAAATGGCTGTGGTTTGGGGTGTCACGCCTATTTTGGTTGAAAACTTGCGCAATTTTGATGATATTGCCATCGAAGCCAAAAAGGCCGTCTTGGCGCAAAAATTGGCCCATCCGGGTGATAACATTGTAGTGACTGCCGGTATTCCTTTTGCACAAAAAGGTACTACCAACTTGCTCTATGTGGTGGCCATCTAACAAGCAGTTTTAACGCTAAAAAGGGGTTTGCATTTTTGCAAGCCCCTTTTTTGCTATACTGTTAGATATTTGGTTGTAAAGGAGCGGATATGTTTTTATTAGTAATTGCGGTTGCCGGGTTGATTTTTTGGTTGATTGCCACGCAAGAAAAAATTGCCTCTTTGCGTTGGCGGGTGGAACGGCTGGAAAAACGCTTGGAACAGCAAGCGCCGTCCGTTAAACCCGCAGTGAACGCCCCGGCGGCGCCTGTAATGCCTGCTCCTGCCATGCAAGCGGCCCCGGCCCCCGCTCCGTCCTCACTTGCGCCGGAAAAAGCGGCACCCGCTCCGGCGGCGCCTGTACTATCTGCGCAACCTGTTCAGCCTGCCTCTGCCCCGCAAGCGGCGGCCCCGCAAACTTGTGCGGCGGCGGTTGCTCAAGCGCCCAAACCTCTGCCGCCTGCGCCAAAATCCAACGCGGCCGGGAACGCGCCCGCCGCAACACCCTTTTCGCCCGTTAAACTGCTTTCTTGGGTGGGGGGATTTGCCTTTTTACTGGCGGCCATTTTCGGCGTGAAATACTCTTTGGACCACGGCTTTTTATCGCCCACGTTGCGCTTTGTAGGTTTACTGCTGGTGGGCGCGGCGGCGTGGATTAGCGGCCTGTGCATTAAAAAAGAAGCCTATGCCACCACCGCCCACACTTTAACGGCGTGCGGCGCGTGTGTGTTTTGGGCGGCCTGGTTTGCGGGGTATGCGTTTTATCACATTATGGGGATGTACTGCGCGTTCGGTTTTATGACTTTAACGGCCCTCTTGGCCTTTGCCACCGCCGTATGGAAAAAAACCGCGTATATGGGCGTTTTGGCTCAAATAGCCGCTTTTTTAGTGCCGCTACTCATGCACAAAACGCTGGGCGAACTGCCGTTTTTACTGGTTTATTTGGGCATTATCAATACGGCCGCACTGGCCGCCGCGTATTGGCATAAATGGAAACACCAGGTTATCCTCTCTGCGGTGTTGACGGGGATTTTTATGTTTGGGCTAGGCATCGCGTCTTCCCCAAGCCAGTCCTCTGTATTCATGGCGGCGGTATTCTTTTTCTGCGCCTTGTATGCGGTGGGCGGCGCGTTGTTAAAAAGCGGCTCCGTGCTTCTTGTTGCCTTTATTTGTATGGCTTTTAATATGTTGTTTGTGTCGGAAAATTACACGGCCCCGTGGGTTTGGGTGGTGTTGGCCAATGCCTGTTTTGTGGCGGTTCCTTTTGTGCGCAAGCGGGATTTTTTAAGCAACCGTTTGGCGTGGGGCGTTGCGGCGGTGGCCGGGTTTTGGGCGTTCCTGGTGCTTGCTTTTGGGTTAAACCTGCCAAACGGGCTGGTTGCCTGTATTTTTGCGGTGGCGTATGCCGCCCTGACGGCCTATGCGTACACTTGGAAAGAACGCGAAGAACCGGCGTATAGCGAGCGCCTGGCCTGGTTTGCCGCAACCACGGTAATTATGTTCAGTATTGCCCTCACCCAACAGTTTGAAAAAGCCGGCCTGACGACCGCTTTAGCCTTGGAAGGGTGTGCGTTGGTATGGCTTCAAAAATGGCTCCGCGTGCCGGTTTTGTCCGCTTTCGGCAAGTGGATTTTAACGGTGGCTACGGTGCGCCTGGTGCTTAATCCGGCCGTACTGGAATACAGTATGCCCAAAAGCATTTTTAATTGGTTTTTGTATATTTACCCCACTTGTGCGGCCACGGCATTTTTGGCGGCGCAAGGGTGGCCCGATAAGGCGCAAAAAATCAATATCAGTTGGTTGCGGGCGTTGGGCGGGCTGATTTTGTTTGCGCTAGTCAATTTGGAAATTGCCGTCGCCTACTCCACCGGCACCCGTATTTCTTGGAATATTTTAGGCTCCTTTGCCGAGGCTACCGCCTACACCGTGGCGTGGCTGTTGTGCGGCGGGATTTGCCTGTGCGTGGCCCTGCGCCAAAAGAGCGTGTGGCTCAACCGTTGCGGCTTAGTGTTAATCGGTGCGGCGGTTTGTAAATTGTTCTTGTATGATGTCTGGCAACTGCCTTTAGGGGTACGGGTGCTTATTTTGTTAGGGGTTGCCGTGGTGTTGATTGCGCTTTCCTTTATGTATCAGCATTTTTTGGCCAACAAAAAACAACAGGAAAAATGAATTTTTTGTGGAGCTTATTAGGGGCGTTATTGCCGGCCGCGGCCGGAATGTTGGTGTTGGTAATCGGCGCCTTTTGTTCCTTGTTTTCTTAGATGCTAACAGCCAAATGGGGCCCGGGATTGGGCTTATTTTTGTGGCGGCGGCTATCCGCTTATTTGAAAGGAAAAAGCGCTTGATGGTAGCGCCCCGGCCGTAGCCGCGCCAAACCGTTTGCAAAAGCACTTGTATTTGTATAAATGGCCCCGGAGTATGTCCCCGGGGCTTTTTATTATGCCCAAACGCCTGCTAGGCGTTTTTTTGTTTTCTAACAACGTGTATGTATTTTTGCGCCAAAACGGCGTTTTAGGCCGGATTTTGGGGAAATTTACCTATAAATAAACTTTTTGTCCTATCCTGTTCTTGCGTGCCTGCCTATCCTTTGCCGGGAAATTTACCCATAAATAAACCGGGCGCAATATCCTTACCGTTTTTATTGGGCGGATTTTTAGGGGGGGAGCCTATAAATAAAAACTCCGGCGCTCGGGATATGAAGTTGTATATCCTAACCGTTTTATTCCCACAATAAAAAACCCCGGCACTTGGGGTGCCGGGGTAAAATCAAACCACTTTACAGCTTAATGGGCGGGATAATCCAACAACATGGAGTTGCGGCGGGTCAGATTATCCAACGGCCACTGGCTGTTGCCCTTTTTGGGGTCGGTCTTTTCCGTCTTGCCGGAGGATGCCTTAACCGATTGTTTTTCGGCCGGCGGGGTTTCCCGCATAAAGTCTTCGTACAAGGCATCCATTTTGGCTTTCAATTCGTCAATACGTTTTTCGGTAATCGGCTGACCTTTTTTGCCGTTTACTTTGGCGTATTTCTTCAGGTCTTTTAACGCTTGGGCGTAATAGGTTTGGAAGTCCTTGCGCATACCGTCGTAATACTTTTTGTCTTTCATTTCTTTCATCAAGGTTTCCAATTCGCGCTCAATCGCTTTAGCGCTTTCATACGCACGCACGTCAGAGCCGGTAAATACGCCGCGGGCAGGGTCTCCGCCAAAGGCTTTGCGCATACTATCCCACAGGGAAAGTTTCACTTCCGGCAGGTATTTAAGCGTTGCCGAGTTGACGGTGGCGGTTTTGAGCTTCATAACTTTTACAATTGCCGCGCCGTCTTTGGCTACTTGGTTTACCTTTGCCGTGGAAATACGGCTGGCCGTCATCATATCTTTTACCGCACCGAGGGCGTTTTCCAAGCGGGCTAAATCACCCTGGTGCATATAGGCTTCCATTTGGTCCACCAGCGTTAAGTAGCTGGGGTCTTTAATGTTGCCCGCCTGCAGTTTTAAGCCTTGGATAAACTGCCGCATTTGGTTATCGGAAGATACCATAATGCCGGAGGTAGAGGCAAACAACTGGTCCGCTTCCCGGCGCAAGGCATCCGAAACGTCGTTGCGTTTGAGCATGGCGCGGAAGGTAGCCACAGACTGGCGGAAAGATTGCAATTCTTCCGATACCATACCCACATCTACGGCGGTATTATCCAATACGGCTTTCAAGCGGTTGTTCGTCCAAACCATACGGTTCATTACGCTTTGCAGTTTTTCTTCCGAGGTTCTCGCACGCGCATAACCCTGTACGGATTTGGCCACTTCTTCCACTTCTTTGGAAAGCGCTTCCATATTGCTCTTTACTTGGTCCGGTTTGAATTTCAAGCGTTCCAAGATGTTGTCGTTCTTATCAATATCTTCCTGGGTCAATACGCCCGATTTAGCCAACCGGCTGAAACCTTCTTTAATCATTCCGCTGTTTTGCGCTAACAATACACAGGAGATTAAGAACGGCACCACAGCCGCCAAGCGGTAGATGGACAAGTCAATCGGCGCACCTTTTTTAATTTCTTCGGCGCTCGGGTCCGCACCAAACTGGCGCAAGATGTCGGCCACTTGGTCGGCGTATTGGCCTAATTGGTCGGCCGCGGCGGTTTCCTTGAACAGCAGGAACAACGCGGCGATACTGGCAATCGTAAAGAACCCTTTGGCGTTGAAGCGGTTATAAGCGGCGGCGGCTTCCATTTTCATAGCGGCTTCGTCACTCTTTAACTGTTTCATTTGGGCCTCTTTTTCTTCGGCCGATAACGCTTCGTTATTGCGCACGTTTTCGCGCTCTTTCTTATAATAGGACGCCACATGGTTCATCATACGCGTATTTTCGGATACACCGAACGTAGGCGTTGCCAAGTACATTAAGAGCCAAGAGGTCAACATACCTACCGAGCCGAAGGGGCTAGTCATAAACAGCCCGATACCGGTGGCCATGAGCGGCAGGGAAAGACCCGTTAATTGGTCGTCCGTAATTACTTTTTGTTTAATCAGGCGGTCCGCCATTTTGCGTACCAACCAGCTGATAAACAACCCGCTCGCGCTGATAGCTAACGCCGTATCCGGTTCGTACAACATACCTGCCATTACGCCGATAGCTACGGAGTTGATAGGCGCATAGGCTTCATAAATTTTACCCAAACGGCTGGTAATAGGATACAACGGTTCCTTAAATTCCTTTTGATATTTTGCTTTTTGTTGTTTTTTAGCCAATTTGTCCGCGCGTTTAGCCGCCGCTTTTTGGGCTTTGGCTTCCGCTTTGGAAACTTGCTCGTGCGGTTGCGCTTTGGCTTGCGCTTTAGCCTTGTTGGCCTCTTGTTTGGCGGCCACATGTTCGGAATGTAAGCGGCTGTTGCGCAACATCCAAATACCGGCTAAAGACAGTGCCCCCATAACAGGTACCAACATGGACCAGTTCGGCTTTGCCATGTCCGCAGGCAGGACATCAAAGTTTCTGCATACGGAAATAACCAACGCGGGGATAATCGTCACCAGTAAGCGCGATAACCCTTTGGTGGTGGTAAATGCCATATTCTTGGAAGAAAATACCGTAGAATCCGAATACGCATTTTTTAATACCGGGCTAGCCAAGGTGCTAAACAAGCTGGCGGTAATAATAGCCGTAGCCATAAACAACAGCGGAATAGCCAGCGAGGTTTTGGCCGCATCAAAGTTAAAATACATCCCGTCGGCCACGCCCACGGCGGAAATAGCCGCCATGGTGTACAGGCCCGCTCTAATCATATTATAGAACCCGTACTTATTGATTAACGGTTTAAGGATGTTTACCACCAAGGGGGAAATATACCCAAATCCGCTCATCAGTACAATCATTACGTCCGAGGAGAACATCTTTTTGAACTGGCTGCTTAACGAAGCACCCAAGTCCGCCCCGGCCACCAAGGCCACCACTTGCATTAAGTTTTCAAACTGGTCGGACTGTTTGAGCGGCAATACGGCCACGCGCTCAAAGCTGTTCGGGCGGGAAAGCACATAAGACAGCGAGCTTAATTCCGAGCCTTTCAAGTCCGTTTCAAACACGCGGTGGCGTGCGGCCTTTTCCCAATCGCGCAAGCGTTTGGGGTTGTTCTGCACAAAAGGCACACCGTCCAAAAAGTTGGGTTGCGCTTTGAACAAATGTTTGGGGTACGGCATTTTACTGCGTTGAATTTCGCGAATATTAGACGGAGAGAGCTTAAACTGCCCGATTTCGTCCAATACCATTTGGAACCCTCTGGGGATAACAACGCTCTGTTTACTGCCCAAAATCAAGTATACTTGCGGTTGGGCAGACGTGGTCCCGTCGGCACCGCGTACATATACCGGCAGTACATCCCGGTAGCGGGTGTTGCCCCAGAAAGTTTTGCTGGTGCGGGGGGTAAGTACGCCGCGTACGTCATTGGCGGAATAAAGCACGGACTGCAATTTCTGGCTGTCCACCCCAACCAACTGGTCTTCCGTCACACCCATAGAAAGCAACTGTTCTTCCGCAGGCACCATACGCATACGGTTTTCCTGCTCGTTCATCATGCGGATAATCGCTTCCGAAATTTCAATATTATCTTCGCCACTTAATTCCATTTCCCCGGTGGCTTTTACGCCTAAGCCGGAATGGACCCGCAATACTTCCGCCGCCGTGGGCGCTTTATACCCGGCGTTTACAATGCGGTCGTGGGCCGCAATCTTTTTGTCCGCGCTGGCGGCACTGGCCATAATCCAAATTAAATCCGCGCGGGAAGGATTCAGCTGTTTTAAGATGAAATCCGCGATAGTGTTGGATTTCTTTTCCGCCGCTTGCGGGTTTTGATACTGCGCTTGCGTGGAAACAAAGTTGTAGTTTTGGGCAATCGTGTACAGTTTGCTTCCTTTAGGCGCATCTTCTTCGGGCTCCAGGTCTTTCACTTCGCCCGTTTTGGGGTTATACGCCACTTGGTGATAAGTATAAGAAACATCTGTACCGCGGCGTTTAGCCAACGCTTGCGCAAAATTGGTAGAAGCCAACCATTTGGGCGTTAAATTGTATAAAGCCCCTGCCATGCGCCCTTTCCAAGAGGAAGACGGCACATAAGCCGATTCGGTTTCCATCTGATAGCGTGAGGCTTGGGCGCGGGAGTCGCTCAAGTTATTGGCAATGTTCGCCGCGTTTAAGGTG
>UQFW01000004.1 GCA_900540405.1 Candidatus Avelusimicrobium faecicola
CCAACCGCTATGCGGACGATTTCCGCGGTTTAGATGTTTCCCCCAAGGGGGCAACAGGGAGTAGATATTTCACCAAAGGGGACCCGCGGACCGGCAGAGGTGGAAATGGGTTTGAGATTGGGATGATTAGCAGCAGGTTTGGGTTTAGTAACGTTGAACTGAGAACGTTTCGTATGGTTGATGGAAACACTCACCACCCTTCATTGCAATACCAATATGGCTTGATCCGCTATTATCAGAGTGATAATACTAGTTGCTGGGGAACCAACCAAGCCGGGCGCGAATTATGTGCGGACTTTTGCGGAATAGATACGCCTGTGTCAATGTGTTGTGATAACGGAACGGCTACTATCTGCCCTTTTCCCACTGACAACTAATTTGTCCGCGCTTTGTGCGCGTTATAGCGCCGTTTAGCACCCTTTTACACCCCGCCCAAGCGGGGTTTTTTATGGGGTTGCACCCCAAACCCGCCTTACTTTTTTTCATTGCAAAAAAAGTAAGCAAAAAAGCTAGCCCCCTGGGAACCTATAAAACCTATTTTGAGCCGGGCGTTTTACAACTCCCTACGGTCAAACAAATAAAACGCCTTTATAATTCCGTTCAAAATAGGTTTTATAAGCAGGTTCAAAAGGGGGGCATTTAACGGCAACGGCAAAACGGCAAACAACGAGAGTAAAAAGGAAGAAAGACATTTGGCGCGCACGGAGGAAAAATCCACACTAAAGCGGGGGCGTTTTTATTTGATTAAAGAATTTTTTTAAGAAAAAATTAATTTTTCGGTTCGGTCGGTTGCGCTTTGGGCGCAGTGGAGCCCTGCTCTTTGGGCGCGGTGGAATCTTGCGTTTGGGGCGCGGGTAAGTCCGGCTCTTTTTGCGCGGCCGTTTCTGCCGTTTGGGGGGCCTGTTCTTGCGGAGTGGCGGCAGATGTCGCTTTCGGAGCGGTGGCCTGTTCTTGCGCGGCGGCTTTTTCTTGCTGGGCCGTTCCGTCCGTGGCTTTCGGGGCCGTTTCTGCCGGAGTTTCCGGGGTGCTGTTAGCACGGGGCGCTTTGTCCGTTTCGGTCTTAGCTTGTTCCGTTTCTTGCGCCGTAGCGGTTTGCGGTTTTTCGGCATCTTTCGGCGCATTTACTGCGGCGGTTTTTAACTCGTCCGCGCGGGTTTCTTGCGCCACAGTTTCCTGTGTTTGGGCCCCTTGCGGGATGTTCGCGGGGGCGGTTTGCGGTGTGTCCGCATGCGCGGCTTGCGGCTCCGCCGGGGTTTGCGCTTGAGTCACGGCGGCAGGTTCCGCCTGTTGCGCCTTTTTAGCGGGTGCTTTTTCCTCCGCCTGTTTGGGCGCGGCCGTTTTGGCCGGAGCTATATTTTTAGCGGGGGTTTCCGCCTGTTTTGTAGGAATTTCTGCCTGTTTGGCAGGTGTTTCAGCCTGTTTAGCAGGTGTTTCCGCTTGTTTGGCGGGTTTCTCGGCTATTTTTTCTTCCTGCGGTTGCGGGAAGTAATCTTGCGCCATTTTTTCCACCCGTTTGAGCGCGGCGGAATAATCCGCACTGGCTTGTGCAAAGCGGGAGGTGACCGCGGTGCCGGGAGTGTTTTTGGCTATTTCCAGCTCGTAGCGGGCTTTTTTAAGGTCAAAATCCTGGCGGGCCCAAAATAAATCAATTTGGTGGATTAAGCGCTCTTTTTCCTCTCCCACCACTACCGGGCAGGAGTTGAGGGCCTCATTCAAAATGTGCAGGTTGCGTTGGGCGGCGTCCAAGGTGGCGGCGGCAATAGCCGGGTGGGCGGATTGGGCATCCGGCACGGAAATAGCGGCCGCTACGCTGGAACTGCGTTCGGGCAGATAAATGTTGCCCACCAGCATACCGCCTACAAATACTAAAGCTAAAGTAAATAAATATAAAATATAGCGCATAAAGACCCTTGTGTATATTTTAGCAAAAAGCGGCCCCGGGGAACGGATAATATTTTGCGGTTTTGGCGGAGCCGTTCAATCCTACCTGCCGGAGCGGGTTTCCGGTGCCGAAAATAAAAAACGCCGCCTTGCGGGCGGCGTTCAAAATAAGCGGTGCAGGTTATCTCTGCCAACCGTGTTGTTTTTTGTAATGGAAATAATTTTTCATGGCGCGCAGGTATTCAATATAGCCGTAAGCGCCTTCGTTCAAGTTGGTGTTGTACCAAAGGTAGCCGTCCATCCCGGCGGCAAATAAACCGTCGGCGGGTTCTTCCCCGCGGTCATATTTGCTGGAGGCAATTACCGCTACATTTTGGTCCATTTGGCGCAGTTCGGGCATCATGGCTAAACCGCCGTTGGGAACCAGTAAGTCGGTGACGACTAAGTCATAATGTACCCCGTCTTGCACGTTTTGTAAAAATTTACTGCCGTCTGCAAACACTTCCACTTTGGCATTTTTGCCCAGGTAGCCTTTTTCGCCCCATTTGCTAAAGTTCAAGCGGGGCAGGGTGTCATCATTAATTACGGCAATACGCATATTTTCCGGGAGGTGTTTTAATAATTCTTCCCGCTCTATGGCCGCGGCTTCCTGCGTAATGGGCGGATTGGCTTTTTTCATGCGCACATAGGCGTAAGATTCCATTTCTTCCAATTCGTCCGGGTCCAAAATCAAGGTAGAGGAGCGCGGGAGCAGGTAGTCGGTCCCGTCCGGGTTTTTCAAGAAAAATTCTTTTAAGTCCAGGTGGCGTCTGTCAATGCGGCCGGCAACCTCTTTTTTAATCCCCAGTTTCCCTTTGAGCATGGGGTTTAATTCTTCTATCACGCGCACCCAGTACGTTTCCTGCGCCAGCAAGTACGGGTCTTTAGGAATAGAAGTTAAAGCGGCCCGCACGGCGTATAAGGTATCGTCGGCCCTTTTGACCAACCACCCCACTTCGGCAGGAACCGGCATGCGGCCTTCTCCGGGTAGGGCGTTGTAATAAATGGTGGGCATTACATCGGCTTTGGCTTGTGCAATTCTCTGCTGTACTTCGGCATATTGTTTGGTTAAGTATTCCATGGTTTCCGCCGGAACGTCGTGGCGCATATATTGGGAAAATTGCCCCGGTTGGGTCGGTTTAACGGTGTTTAATTCGGCCAGTTCGTTTCTTAAATTCACCCAGCGTTGGCGCTCCCGGCCGATAATGGCTTTATCGGAAAGGGTGTTTTCTTTAACGATGGTGACTTTTTCGGGTACGGCTTCGGATTTAACAAATGCCAAATTGGCAGACGGATAGACCGAATGTTTGGGGGATTTTTTAGTGCCGGCTTGCGCCCCGGTTTGGTTCGCCGGAGCGGCGGCCTTTTGGTGGCGGGCGGGCGTTTTGGCCCCGGCCTTGCGGGTGGCCGCGGCGGCTTTTTTATCTGCCGGGTGGTGGGCGGAAAGTTTAGCCGCGTTGGAGGCCGAGGCTTTGGCGGCCCGGTGGGCCGTGCCTTGGGTGGCGGCGGTCAAATGTTTTACGGCGGAGCCTGTTTCGGCGGCTTTTACGTCCCGCGCCGCCGTTTTGGCTACCGCTTTAATAATGTTTTTTTGTTGTGCCCACGCGGCGGGCATGCAAAGCAACAACGCCGCAATACTAAGCCAAATTTTTTGTAGCATAAAATCTCCTTAAAATGGTATCTACTTATAGTGTAATATATGCGTGAATAAAATGCCATGGGCCTAAAGCCCCAGGCATTTTATAGGCCCTTGTTAATTTTTAGGGTCGTAATGGGTTTCGTCCGCCTGTTCTTCTTCCTCTTCTTCAAAATCTTCTTCTTCGGCGCGGATGTCTTGCGCAAAGCGGGCCCAATCTTTGGCGGGGGCTTCAAAATTGATGTTCAGCCCGGTGTTGGAATAGGGGCCGAAGACTTTGTCTTCCCCGGCTAAAATGTTTTGTTCTAGCGTCACTTGCATAAAAAAGTTATCCGGCCGGTTGAACGCACTGCAACAGTTTTGGGGCGGCTCGCTGGGGCGCATATAAAAAGAGGCTTTCGGCTCCAGCATAGTCCAGTTGCTTTCCTGGCGTTTGGCTAAAACCTCGGCAATAAAATCGGATAAATAAATGGTTTCTTCGTCCTTTACGGCTACCAGTTTTTCCGCTAATGCGGGGTTGAAAACGCTTTCGCCCTGGCAATATAAACCTATTTGGTATTCCATAAATTCCCCTTCACTGCCCGGGGTAGACCAAATGGTAAGCGGGGTGATTTCCAATTCCAAGTGGCCGTGTTCGCCGAATTTTATTTTAGCCATAGTCGCTCCTTGTGTGTAAAAAGGTAAAATCAGTTTCTCTTATTATAGTAAATCGGGCGGAAAAATCCGCGCGTGTTTTGCTACAATAAGGGGAAGGGAGATTTTTATTTTATGAAAAAAATTTTATTGCCGTTATGGGCGGGTTTGTGCTTGTGTGCCTGCCAGAAAGAAGCCCCAAAACCCGTAGAAGTTTCCCGTTCCCCTGCGCCCGTGCCTACGCAAACAGGCCCGGCGGCTTGTTCCGGGCAGTATGCGGAAAAACTGCGCGCGTGCGAACCTTTTACCTGTGTGGAAAACATAGACGTAAACGGCCCTAAAACGCTCACCCGTACCGTGGTGGGCCCGCAAGAGGGCCTGTGCGTGGAAACCACCGCATGGCAAGCCGCCGCAAACGCGGCCCCCGCGCCGGACGGTTGGCCCGGCCAATGGGAGCAAACCTGCCGTTTCCCCGCTGCGGAACAAACGCAACAGGCGGATTATTTAGCGCGTTATTTTGCCCCGGAAAAACCAATCACTCCGCAAGCCCAGTTGTTGCTCCCTCCGGCAGAGCCGTCCCCGACGGAAAACCCTTTGGCTGTTTTTTTACAGAAACACCTTTGTTCCCGCCCGGAATTGCCCGGGGAGAGAACCGTTCCGCCTATCCGCTGTACGGGGACGGATTCCATAACCGTTATTTTACCGGGTAAAAACGGCGTGCCGGTGCCTCAAACCGTGCGGTGTGAAAATTAGGAGAATGTATGTTCAAAAAAACGCTTTTGTTGGTGTCTGCTTTGTGTTTTGCGGCGTGTTCTAATCCCCCGCAGGAAGACGTGGCGGCATTGGCCGCCCCCGCCGAAACGGCCCCTATGCAAAAAGGAAATTGCAACGCGGCGTATACGGCACATTTGGGCCGTTGTGAAAACTACACTTGCACGGAAGGCGCCCCGGACGGGTTGGAAATTGTCCGCACGGTAAAAGGCCGGGAAGGGGATTGGTGCGTGGAAAGCGTGGTGACGAAATCCGCCGGGAAAACGCCCGCGCCCGAGGACGAATTTTTGGAAGAAGACGAAACGGCCCAAGAGCAAATTTGCGCATACCGGGCGGAACAACTGCCCGTAGCCGCCGATTATTTAAGCCGCTATTATGCGCAGAACGGCAACTTTTGGGTTCATTCGGATGTGTCCGCTTCTTTAACCGCCGCCGAAGACGAAAACCCGTTTGCGCAATTTGCGCAAGACGGCACTTGCGCGTGGGCGGTGGCGGATGCCGCCGATGTGGACCAGGTGGATTTTTAATTTTGCGCTTTTGGAAGAGACAAAAAATCCCCGGGCAACCCCGGGGATTTTTTAGCTAGAACGGTTTTTAAGTTATTTGGTCAGCTTGGTTAGTTCTTCCTTAAATTGGGCTTCCAAATCCGGCGAATAGCCGTTCCACGCGCGCACCAAGCGGTGTTTTTTATCAAATAACATAATGTGCGGGAAACCTTGCACGCCCATTTCCGTTCCGGCCTGGCGGGCATTATACAGGGCTTTGGTTTGCATATTGTGCTGTTTGATAACGGCTAATACGGCTTCTTTGTCGCTATCCGCAAAGGCGCCCACTACTTCGGCTTTGCCTGCAAAGGCCGCGCTGGCGGCATCCAATGCCGGCAAGGAGCGTTTGCACCAGGGGCACCAGGAGCCCATAAACGCAATCAATATGGGTTTGCCTTTGTAATCCGCAGAGTTCCAGGAAGTTTCTTCCGTGGCGGCTACGGGTAAAGAAAGGTTGAGTTTAGGCACCTGCGGCAACGGTGCAATACAAGCGGCGGCCAAACAGGCTAAAACTGCGGTAAAAAGAATTTTTTTCATAGATTTCCTCATTTTATTTATTTTGGAGCGCCAACAGACGCTCCGTATATGATAGAATACAAAAGATGGATAAATTAATCAATTCGTTGGAACGGTGGCTGGGCGAACGGGTGGACATATTAATTATGCCCCGGTTCGGCTCTTCCAAAAAAATTAAAGTGCGCGTGCTGACCGTGCTGGTGGTTTTAGCCTTGTGGCTGGCCGTGACGGTGGCCGGACTTTATTTTTGTATCCGCGCGTACGATTACAACATTACCAAAGCGGATAACCGTTTAATGCGCGTAAAAATGCAGTTGATTTCCGACGAGTTGGAGCGCGGCCGCAAGTATTTGGATTTATCCCGCACGACGGAAATGCAAATGCGCCAAATGTTAGGTATGCCGGGCGGAAAATTTGTTAATATGCCTAAAGGGTGGGAAGAACAGCAGGAAAAGGCCGACGCGCGCGCCAAAGCCTTGTTCGGCAAAGATTTGAAAGATTTTGATACAGATGAATTTGAAAAATATATAGATGCCCTGCAAGATACCGCCCAAACGCGCTTGGCCGCGTATCAGGAAATTGCCTGGTACTATGCCAACGCCCGCGAGGGCCTGCACTCTACGCCGTCTATCCGTCCGTCTACCGCGCGGATTAGCTCTGGCTTTGGGTACCGGTTGGACCCGTTCGGCCGCCGTTCTTCCAAACGGCACGCCGGGTTGGATTTTGCTGGCAAGCCCGATAGCCCCATTATGGCTACGGCCGACGGCGTGGTGCGCCACACGGGTTGGGTAAACGGTTATGGGCAGGCGGTACTGGTGGACCATGGGTTTGGGTATTCCACCTTATACGGGCATACAACCGGTGTTCGCGTAAAAGCAGGGGACGTGGTGAAGCGCGGGCAGATTATTGCCACCATGGGCTCTTCGGGCCGCTCCACGGGCACGCACCTGCATTACGAGGTTTGGAAAGACGGCCAGCCCGTCAATCCACGCAACTATTTTAAGTGATTTTTTAGGAGGCAATTTATGGGATTTTTGAAGAAAGATTCTGATTTTGAGTCTGGCGAACATTTTTCTATCGTCAGTGCCGAGTGTTATTTTCAAGGCACCTTGAGCGTACAAGGTTCTTTGCGTGTGGACGGCCGTTTGGAAGGGGCGGTGGATAATGCTCGCCATATTATTGTTGGCGACGGCGGCCACATTACCGGAGATGTGACGGCGGAAGTAGTGGTGTGCGGCGGCGAAATTGAAGGAAATGTATGCGCCGAAATGCTGGAAGTTTTGGCCAAAGCCCGCATTAAAGGCGATATCCGCGCCAAAAAAATGATTGTGGAAGAAGGCGGACGGATTGAAGGGCATTGTTCTATCGGCGGTACGGAAGAAGATGCCGCCGCGCAAGAAGACGGATTAACTAAATAAATTAGGGAGCAAAAACAAGTATGATATCGTTTCTCATCAAACACAAAAAAAGTATTTTAATTATCACGTTGGCGTTTTTTATCGGCAGTATTGTGTATTTGGGGTTGGATTCTTACAGCCGCGGCGCGTTTAGCACCACGGCCGCAACGGTGGGCGGCACGGAAATTTCCTACCGCCAGTTGTATAAAGTATCCGAGGACCGCGCCCGCGCTATCCGCAACCAGGGGATTGATGTGGACGAAGATATGACCAAATTTATCCAACAGCAGGTGTTGGCCGCGTTAATCAGCGAGGAAGTCCTCAACCAAGCCGCCCACAAAATCGGCCTGAACGTGGCGGATTATGAAATCGCTTACGACATCCAATCCGCGCCCCAATTTAACGATAACGGCCGCTTTAACCGCCAGGCGTATGCGTATGCCCTTAAACATTCTTTGGGTATGACGACGGCTGAATTTGAAGAACAACTGCGCAAAACCAAACTGGCCGACCGTTTCCGCGGGGTGTTGTATTCCCATTATAAATTAACGCCGGAAGAAATTAAATATTCCTACAAAGTGCAAAACGGCAATATGAAAGATTTTGAAAAAAACAAAGCCGCGTTTAGCGCTAATTTGTTGGATACCAAAATGGAAACCGCGCAAAAAGCGTTTTTTGACGAGTTCAACAATCAAGTAAACATTAAAACTTATTTGAAATAGGATTTTACCGTGAATAATAATGTGGTAGTAGTGGGTTCCGTAGCTTTTGATACGATTGACAACGCCAACGGCAGTGTAAAACAAGTGTTGGGCGGCGCGGCGAGTTATTCGTCCATTTGTGCCAGTTATTTTGCCAAGCCTTCCGTAGTGGCGGTGGTAGGAACGGACTTTTCCGCCGATTACCGCGCCCCGTTTGTAAAACGCAAGGTGGATTTATCCGGCCTGCAAGTGCGCGAAGGGCTTACTTTCCACTGGGGCGGCCAGTATGATAAAGATTTTAATACGGCCGTCACTAAATTTACGGATTTGAACGTATTTCAAAACTTTCAGCCGGTTTTAACCAAAGAACAGCAAAACGCCGCTGCCGTGTTTTTGGCAAATATAGACCCGGAATTGCAACTATCCGTATTAAAACAGGTCAAGCACCCGCGCTTTGTGGCGTGCGACACCATGAACTATTGGATTTCTTCCAAAAAAGATGTGTTGCTAAAAGTAGTCAAAAAGATTGATATTTTCTTTTTGAACGAAACGGAAGCCCGCCAATTAACCGGCGAATATAATTTGATTAAGGCCGGCAAATGGCTGTTAAAACAGGGCGTTAAATATGTAATTATTAAGCTGGGCTCCAACGGGTCTATGTTAGTCAGCAAAAAGGGTGTGGTGCAGCTGCCGCCTTTTGTGCTGGAACATGTACACGATACCACCGGCGCCGGGGATACATTCGGCGGCGGATTTACCGGCTATTTGGCCAGTGTAAAAAAGTGGAATAGCCCGCAGGAAATCAAACGCGCGATGATGATTGGCAACGTGATGGCCTCGTTTACCATAGAATCTTTTAGCGTGGAGCGCTTGGCCTCGCTCACCCAGCGGGACATAAAAAAACGCTTGAACGAATATATTAAAATGTTGACGTTTTAAGCCAAACCCGCCCCGGCCCCAACCGGGGCGGATGTGTGTTCGGCGTATAATATAAATGCCGCGGCCCCGGTACGGTTTGGATGTGACCGTGGCGGCAGGAGATTAGGGGGAGAATATGTCACGGTGGAATAATGAAGTTAATGTGCGCCTGACTTTAGGGTTTGTGGTGTTTTTTTGGGTGGCGCTCATATACGCGCTGATTGCGTTTATAAAGCGCTGTTTCCAAGCAGACCCGTTTACCTGTTGGACGGTCACCGTGATTATCTTTTTATACTTATACAACCGTTGGCGCAGTTAATAATTACGTTTGAACGCGTGGATTTTTTATCCCCGGGTGCGTGCCCGGGGATTTTTTATGCCCCAGTATTAAGGTTGCTCCGCTTGCGTGCGTTGAATGAGCCGTTGCAACGCATTTAATAACAGTTGTTGGGTGTAGGCGGAAAAATCACTGCCGGATTGGGCTGGCTCGTTGGGAATAACCCATTCTGTATCGTCGGATAAAATGGGGGCCGCTTGCCATAAATTAAGAGGATAGTTGGCATAGAGTGCCGTTAATTTTTTATGATAGGCGCATGCAATATGTACGGAAGCGGTATCAATAGAAAATACGGCATCTGCAAAAAATACATTTGCTAAAAAATCTTCCACGGTATGGCTGGCTATGTTTTGTATGCAAGCGTGCGGGGCATATTGGTTGAGGGCCGCCAAATAGGGGCTATCTGGTGGCAGATTCAAAAACCGGAAAACAAGGTTCCCGTTATCCGCTTTGGCAATTGCTTGAGCAAGAGCAACGGGGTTTAGAAACCGTGTGCTTCCTTGCGGACAAACTAAAATACAGGTTTTGTTGTCTGGCAACGGGTGTTTATTCACTTTCGGTGGATTGAGCTGATATTGGGCTGGAAATTGAGCCGCAAATTGGTAAGGCGTTAATTCAAGCCAATTTCTAAAATGTATTTTCGGGTTAATCGGGCAATACAGGTCAAAACTGTGTACGGAGGCCATGGTGTAGGAACCTTTCGGCGGTTTTTCTACAGTAATGGCCATTTTAGGGTCTAATAATTCGGCAAATAAAATGCGGCGGGTGGAAAAAGTGGTGGAAAAATCCAAAAAAACATCCCATTGGTGGCGATTTTTCCAAGCAGATAGGAGCGAATCTGTTATTAAATGGGTATTGAATGGGGTGTTGGTAAATAAATCTTTGTTTCTGGCTTCTATTACAATGCCTATTTTAGCGTGTGGCAAGGCCTGTTTGAGCTGGGATAAATAACCGGTGGCCATCACGGCATCCCCCAGCGCCGGCCCCACTGGACGGATTAAAATAGAGGAAGCTGTTTTACAGTCAGCAAGATTTAGCACCCTTTTGGCTTTGCACGCGGCCATTACCAGTTTTTGATTCAACATTATAAATATAATAACAAAAAAACCTGCTTTTAAGCAGGTTTCTAAATATTTTACCGGGGAAGGGACTTGCCTTCCGGTAAAATTCCTGACGGAATTTTCCTGCAGGCGCAGGAGTGCGCTTTCGCACCGGGCTCGCGGTTTTTGCCTTGCGCGAAAGGTACCCTTTTACGCGCGCAAACAAAAACATCGCTCCGCCTTTCAAGTCCCTACGCAGGCAAAGCAGTTTATGCGCTCCCCTGTAAAATAAAAAAACCGCCTAAATGGCGGTTTTATATTTTACCGGGGAATTGGGCCTTGCCTTCCGGTAAAATTCCTGACGGAATTTTCCTGCAGGCCGGGCTCGCGGTTTTTGCCTTGCGCGAAAAGTGCCCTTTTATGCGCGCAAACAAAAACATCGCTCCGCCTTTCAAGTCCCTTACGCGCATAAAGCAGTTTATGCGCTCCCCTGTAAAATAAAAAAACCGCCTAAATGGCGGTTTTATATTTTACCGGGGAAGGGACTTGAACCCTTAAGCCCGAAAGGGCAATGGTTTTTGAGACCATCCTGTATACCAATTCCAGCACCCCGGCGTAAATCTTTTGTACTTCGTAAATCTTATATATTTATTCTAGCAAATTTTATGTTAAAAAGGAAATGTTTTTTGTGTATAAAAAATTTCATTTATTTTTTAACGGCTTTTGGCGTTTCGGGCGGTGGGCACAAAATGCAAAACGCCGCACCGTTCCACCCAAAGCAGGCGGTTTAGGTAAATTATATCAAAATAAGCGGCCGGGCGGGCCCAGGTTCCGGCTAGGCCCAAAGGCCCTGGTTTTCCGGGTGTTCAAAACCTATAATATAAGTATGAAAAAATATACCTTATTGACCCTTTTTTTATTATTAGCGGGTGGATTAAATGCCACCACGCTTAATGTGCTTGTGGGCCGCGGGCAACGCATAGCGGAGCTTTCGTTTTCTGCCCCGTATGCCGTGGCAAACGCAGGGGAGGTATATGGTCCCATTGCGGCCGAAAATAATTTGAAGTTGGAAAACACCGCGCCGGACCGCCTGTTAGTCAGCGTGCGGGATTCCAAAACCGGCAAATATAAAAGTTTAGGCACTTTTAAGGGGCGCGTGGACGTGGTGCGCCGGGTAGCGGGCCTGAATATGGCTTCGCCCCGCCCTGTATCCCAATTAAAAGCGCGCAAAATAGGGGAACGCGCGCTCCGATTGGCGGAAGAGTCCGTACTCGGCGGGCGTTTTATTACCTACAAACACCCGGGGTATGGCGGCAAGATTGTGTACGAGGGCCCCTTTTCCGCCTACGGTAAGCAAGGGGTGGAACTGGTGGAAACCGTAGAGCTGGAACGCTATGTCACCCAGGTTGTCGCGTGCGAATTGGGCGGCGAAAAGGCCATAGAAGCCCTAAAAGCGCAAAGCGTTTTGGCGCGTTCCTATGCGTTGGCAACGGTAAAAAGCCGGTTGGATTCTTTGGCAAACGGCGGGCCGAACTGGCTCCACTTCCAACTATTTGCTACGCCGAAAGACCAAGCCTATAACTGTAAAAAACGGGTGGACGATAAGGAGCCGCCCTCCGATTTGGTGGTGCGTGCCGTAAAAGCCACGCGCGGACAGGTTTTATTGCGCAACGGGAAGCCGGTGGCCGCCCAATATAATACCGGGGCCGTCAGCGGGAAAGACAGCGTTTCTCAGCAACATATTCAAAATTTAGCCAACCGCGGGAATTCCTACCGGGCCATTTTGGCGCGCTATTTTAAGGGCGTAAGAATCTTGCCGTATCAAATAGATTTGGTGCGCGAACTGGCCAAGAGCAGTTTGGCGGCCGAGCTTAAAAAAGGTAAAAAATAAATCCGTTTTGTACCACTAAAAAAGACCTTGTCCGCTGGGGCAAGGCCTTTTTGTTATGGGCAAACAAGGCGCCTCATGCGGGCGGTTTTAACGCGGGTAAGAAAGCGGCGTTTTGTTGGCCCAACGTTTAGGGGCCGCCTTTGTCCGTTTGAGGCGGCGCTTGCCGCGGCGGACTTTTTTATTGGCTTTGGGCGGGGCGGGTTTTACGCCGTAAAAATCCAAAATGCCTTCGTAAATGGCGTTGGCGAATAGCTTGCGTTTGGCGGGGTCTTTGGCCATTTCTTCCTGTTCGGGCAAAATAATATAAGCGTTTTCCACCAAAATACTGGGCATTTGCGGAATACGCGGAATAAATAAAATATCGTTGGCAATCATGCCGTTATCCGGCAGGGGCACTTGGCGGGTAAACGCGCTGTAAACCGCTTGCGCCAAACCAAAGCTGTGCGGATAATTGTAATAAACCGAATACCCCCGCGGGCGCGCGAGCGGGTTGGCGGTTTCCGGCAGGGCGTTGTAATGTAAACTGACAAAAATTTGCGGGTTGGTTTTTAAGGCCAAATTATAGCGCCCTTGCAGGCTCAAATGATTGTTGCCGTGGCGGGTCATAATCACTTCCGCACCGGCGTTTTCTAACAGTTTTTGCGTGTCTTGCGCCAAGGCCAAATTGGCCTCGTACTCCAAATACCCGGTGGGGCCGACGGCGCCGTCGTACGGAACGGTGCGTTTGGGGCTGTGCCCGGCGTCCAGCAAAATGCGGGCCCCGGCCAAGGGTTTTTGCGGGGTGGAGGCAATTTGCGGCTTGTGCATAAGGTCTAAAAGCAGGGTGCCTTTTTCAAAGTCGTACGCGTGCCCCCACGGGCCGGTGCCGGGCTTAAAAGAAACCACAAATTTAACCGTATCGCTGGCGGGGTAGCTCCAAGTGATGTTTTCCACCAGGGGGCTGGTGGTATCCAGGCTGAAGTTTTCCCCAAAGCCGGACGTATAATAAAGGGTCAATTCAAAGCGGTCATTAAATTCCTGTACCTGAATGGGCACTTCCCTCAGGCCGTGAAAGGCCAGCCGGGTTTTACTGTCCGAAACAGTGGCCGTCAGTTGGTCAATATAGTTGGGCGTGTATCCGGCAAACGGATGAAATTTCAGCCGGTTGGCTTCCAGCCAGGCGGATTCGTTTTCGTTCAGTGCAATACGGTACAGACCGTTGGAAAGGCCGTTTACTTGCACGCGGCCGTAAGCGCGGTAAAAGGGGTAAAGGTTTTCTTTATGCACGGGGATTTTGCGCACTTTTACGCCGGGCAACGTAATTTCTGCCGTGGTGAACGGATTTTTGGCATCTAAAATTTTAATTTTGCCCGGGGCTGTTATTTTGGCTTTGGTGTAGCCGGGGGCATTTTGCATTTGGTACGTCACTTTAACGGTGCGCGGTTTTTGGTCTTCGTCCAATAAATATTTGGCCCGGTAAATGCCGGGTTGGGCGGAGTCTTCTTTCATGGGGATTTTTTTGGCCCCTTTAATGCCGCTTAACGTATAAAAAACTTCCGTGCGCGGGGTGCCGCGGGCGGAAAGCTCCAGTAAATCGCCCGGCATGAGTTCCACTGGCGTTTTGGGGTACACTTCTTCCGGGTCAAATTCCGCCCGTTCAAACAGCTTTTTCAACGGGAGCCCCGGCACAATAACGGTGCGTTTGGCCTGATATTTTTGTTCCCCGGCGGTAGCGGTTAAAATGAAATCAAATTTTCCGTTTTCCACCGGCAGATAAGCCAAAAAAGCGCCGTTGGTATGCAAAGGCACCGCTTGGCCGTTAATATCCAACGTGGCATTGGGTACGTTTACTTGCCCGAAGATAAAAATGTTTTTTGCCCCCCGGGAAACGCTCATTTTTTCGTGCGGGTATTGCACGGTAATGGGCGCTTTGGCGGCCTGCGGCCCTTCCTGTGCGGGCAGGTAAGGGGCGGCGGGAAGCGTTTGTCCGTGTGCGGCTAAAAAGGGAAAAAGGGTTAAAAATAAGAAAAAAACTATTCTTTTCATCCTTATAAAATGATAACATAAAACTATGACGGCTTGCGATGAAATAATTGCGTTCTTAAATTCTTATTTGAACGCGGCCCAAATACCGGATGCCAGCCAAAACGGCTTGCAGGTGCAGGGCCCTCAGGAAGTGCGTAAAGTGGCGTTTGGCGTGTCGGCCGGGTTGGAGCTTTTCCGCGCGGCCAAACAGGCGGGCGCCCAGTTGGTTATTACGCACCACGGACTTTTGTGGGGCAAGGAAGAACGCCTCACGGGTACTTTTGGTGCGCGGGTGGCGTATTTGTGTAAAAACGATTTAGCCCTGGCGGCGTATCATTTACCGTTAGATATGCACCCTGTTATCGGGCATAATGCGTGTTTGATAAAAAAATTAGGCGCGCAAGACCCGCAACCTTTTGGGCGCTATCACGGCCAAAACATCGGTTTTAAGGGGCAGATAGACTTGCCGCTGGCGGAAACTTGCGCCGTACTGGAGCAATTTTGCGGCGCGCAAGGGCGGCTGTTGGCCTTTGGGCCGGAACACATCCGCACCGTAGGCATTGTAAGCGGCGGCGGGTGGAATATGTTGCCGCAAGCCGTGGAAGAAAAACTGGATTTGTATGTGACGGGGGTAGTGGATGAACCCGTGCAAGAATGGTGCCGCGAAGGCAAAATAAACTGCCTGGCGCTGGGGCATTATAATTCCGAAAAGCCCGGCGTGTTGGCTATGATGGATTTAGTAAAAAGGGAATTTGGCGTAGAAACCGAATTTATTGATATAGCAAACCCTATTTAGGAAAAGCGAGGTTAAATTATGGAAGATACGAAAAAGATATTCGCTAAAATAGACTCTTACAAGGATTTTGTGGTGGACGTGCAGACCAAAATGATTGCCTGCCCGGCCGTTTCTCCGCACGCCGGAGGCGACGGCGAAACCGCCAAGGCGGAATATTTACTGGCCTTGCTGAAAACCATGAAATTTGACGAAGTTTTTGTCATCAACGCCAAAGACCCCAAGTCTAAAACCGGGGTGCGCCCCAACATTGTGGCCAAATACTACGGCCAAAACAAACAGAAAACCTTGTGGGTAATGGCCCACATGGATATTGTGCCCCCCGGGGATTTGAAATTGTGGAAAACGGACCCGTTTAAGGCCGTTGTAAAGGGGGATAAAATTTACGGGCGCGGCTCCGAAGACAACCAACAAGGTTTGGTGTCCGGCCTGCTTACCGTAAAAGCGTTTATGGATTTGGGCATCCGCCCGCCGGTCAACTATGCGCTTTTGTTAAACGCGGATGAAGAAATCGGAAGCACTTACGGCATTGTGGATATTTTGAAACGCCACGGCAAAACTTTTTCCAAAGAGGATTCTTTCTTAGTGCCGGACGGCGGCAACCCGCAAGGGACTATGGTGGAAATTGCCGAAAAAAATATGCTGTGGGTAAAATTTACCGTACAGGGCAAGCAAACGCACGCTTCTATGCCTAAAGCGGGTATCAACGCCAACCGCGTGGCTTCCCATTTAATTGTACGGTTGGAAGAGCTTACCAAAATTTTCAACAAGAAAAATACCTTGTTCGCACCGGAATCTGCCAGCACCTTTGAGCCGACCAAACGCGAAGCCAACGTGCCCAACGTAAACACCATTCCCGGTACGGACGTGTTTTACTTGGATTGCCGCGTTCTGCCCTGCTATAATAACGAAGACGTATTAAAAGAAATTACCCGCATTGTAAAAGGGGTGGAAAAACAATTTAAGGTAAAAGTGAAAATTGAGCTGGAACAATGCGAATCCTCCAAACCGACGGATAAAAAAGCGCCGTTGGTGGGGGCGGTAATTAAAGCGGCCAAAGCCGTCTATAAAAACCAACCCAAAGCCATGGGCGTGGGCGGCGGCACGGTGGCGGCGTATTTGCGCAATAAAGGGTACAGCGCGGTGGTGTTTTCCAAGCTGGACGATATGGCCCACCAACCCAACGAATACAGCAGCATTAAAAACACGTTGGGGGATGCCAAAGTATTTGCGTTGGTAGCGCTGGAGCTGAAATAAATGCTTACAAAAGGTTTTACCAAATTGGAAGTTTTAATTACGGTATTGGTGTTTGCTTTCTTGCTGGGCTGTACGGTGCCGCGTGTTATGCACCTGGTACACAAAGCCAAAGAAGGCAGCACCAAGCACCGTTTGGTTAAAATGCGCAGTGCTATTGCCGCTTATTACGGGGAACACCAGGGCACTTATCCGACGGATGATTTATCCTGCCTGGTGCCTAAATATATTGAAGGTATCCCCATGGTGACTATCCCCGGGTTCCGGCCCTCGCACCATGTAAGTACGGGCTCTTATGAACAGGCGTTTACCAACCAAGGCGGTTGGGCCTATGTAAACGACCCGACCGACCCGCGCTACGGTGACGTATTTGTAAATACTAATAAAGAAGACAGCTACGGCACCGCCTGGAACTTGCATTAATTTTGCCCCCGACCGTTTCGGCGGCCGGGGGTTTTTTATGTATATATATACAAGAGAGTGATTATGGATACTTTAATTTTGGTGTTTGCCGCCCTGTTCGGGCTGGTAATAGGCAGTTTTTTGAACGTGTGTATTTACCGTATTCCAAACGGTAAATCCATTGTGTGGCCGCCGTCGTTCTGCCCCAAATGCGGCGCGCGTATTAAGCCGTATGATAACATCCCGGTATTAAGCTATATTTTTCTGTTAGGCAAATGCCGCAAATGTAAAGCGCCTATCAGCATGCAGTATCCGCTGGTGGAGTTTTTTACCGGTGCGCTGACCACGCTTTTTGTGTGGCATTACGGGCTGACCCCGTGGACGTTTGTGGTGTTGGCGGCGGCGTACGCGCTGATTATCTTATCGGTTATTGATATGGAACTGATGATTATTCCGGACCGCTTTTCATTGGGGTTAATTGTATGGGGCCTGTTATTTGCCTGGTGCAACCCGTATTTTGAGGGCGTCTGGTGGCAGAAAGAGCTGTATAGCTTGCTAGGCGCAAGTGTGGGGTTCTTTGGCGTACTGGCTATTGCGCTGATTGGCACTTGGCTGTTTAAGAAAGAAGCCATGGGCGGCGGCGACGTAAAATTAATGGGCGGCGTAGGCGCGTTAATCGGTTGGCAAGGGGTAATTACCACGGTTATTTTTGCCTCTTTTATCGGGCTCGTCTATTCTATTTTCCTGATGATTTTTAAGGGGAAGAAAGGCGGCGATGCCATTCCGTTCGGCCCGTTTTTAAGTATGGGCGCGCTTATCAACCTGTTTGTATTGGTAAAATTTACGGATTTATCGTCCGGGGCCGATTGGCTGATACAAAAACTCTTGTCTATGTAGTTTTTGCAATTTCAAAAAAATCCCGAAGTTTATTTACTTCGGGATTTTTCCTTTCTAAATAGATTTAAGCGCAAACATTAGCGGTATTAGCGGCAGTTGTTTTTTGGCGAACCCATAACGCGCATACGCCGGAGCCAATAGCGCAAAGCACCAATACAAGCCCGGTGGTAAAAAGCATATTCCCCATACCCACCAACGGGGAAACAATACTGCCGAACAGGAATCCGCACGCCCCCAATAAGGCCGAGCCGGTACCGGCCTGTTGGCGCACGCTATCCATGGCTAAGGTGGTGGCGGCGGTTAAGGAAAGCCCCATCATAAATAATAAGGCAAACAGCAACCCTTCAAACAGCCAAATGTTGGCCCCGCCCAATAAGGCGCCCCATACCAATACACTGCCTATGAACATACCCGCGCAACTGGTTAAGACGCAGTTTTCCTGCCGCTTGAATTTAACGGACAGACCGGCCCCAACGCCGATAGCCACCGCATTTATCCCAAAAAATAAGCTAAAGGCCAGTGGGCTAAAGCCGTAATGCTGTTGGATGATAAACGGCGAGGCGGCAATATACGCAAACAAAACGCCCAGCGCGCAGGACATTTGCAGCGTGTAGCCCATAAAGGTTTTGTTGGTGCAGACGCCCTTAAATAAAGAGAAAGTTTTAAGGAGCGGGGTGCGGGAGCGTTTGGCGTGGGATAAAGATTCGTTAAAATGAATACACGCGCCTAACAGAATAATGCCCAGTACAAACAGTACCGCAAACACGCCGCGCCAATCGGTCCATTTTAATACGGCGCCGCCAATGATGGGGGCCGATACCGGGGCAATCCCGTTAATGGCGCCGACAATCGCCAACGCTTTGGCCAGGCTCGCGCCCTTAAATTTATCGGTGGCGATAGAGCGGGAAATAACAATTCCGCCCGCCGCCGCGCAACCTTGCACAAAGCGCAACAGGACAAAAAACCAAATGCCCGGCGCCCAAATGCACCCCAACGTGGCCCCTAAAAAGAGCCATAAAGAAATCAGGAGCGGCAAGCGGCGGCCGTACTTATCACTAAGCGGGCCGAACAGGATTTGCCCCGCGGCTAGGCCCAACATGGAAAAAGTCAGCCCCAACTGCACTTGCGGGGTGCTGGCATTAAAAAATGCCGTCATAGCCGGTAGGCTGGGCAAATACATATCCGTCACAAACGGGCCGAAGGCGGTTAGCATGCCCAAAAATACAAATAAAAAAAAGGCCGAATTGCGCCTTTTTGTGGAGTGTCCCTGCCAGGTTTTTTTGGTATTTCTCATACCTAAATATAGTATCTTTTTTGGGAGCAAATTTTCAAATTTCCGTCTATTGTAAAAAAGGGGGAAAAAGGTTATTTTGATGTCCGGCGGCGCGTATAATTGGTAAAATATAAATAGGTCACGCGTGAAGTCACATCACGCAAATTCAAAACCGAAGGAAAAACTATGTTGCCTAAAGCTTATGAGCCGCAAGAAGTAGAAAAAAAACTTGCCGATAAATGGCAAAATGCCAAATTGTTCGCCGCCAAGGCGGATAAAACCAAAAAACCGTTTGTTATTGTAATTCCGCCGCCCAATATCACGGGCGCTTTACACATGGGGCACGCCTCTACCAATACCTTACAAGATGTTTTAATCCGTGCCCACCGTATGTTTGGGGAAGATGCCTACTGGGTGCCGGGTACGGACCACGGCGGTATTGCCACCCAAAACGTCATTGAAAAGAAACTTTCCAAAGAAGAACATAAATCCCGCCACGACCTCGGCCGCGAAGCCTTTGTGCAAACCGTTTGGCAATGGTATAACGAATGTGGCAACGCTATTTTTAACCAATTCCGCAAAATGGGTTGGGCGTTGGACCTTTCCGATATCCGCTTTACCATGGATGAAAAGCGCGCCAAAGCCGTTTACGAATGTTTCCGCCAATGGTGGGAAAAGAAATACATTTACCGCGGTAAACGCTTAATCAACTGGTGCGTGCGGTGTTCTACGGCGCTTTCCGATATTGAAGTGGAACACGAGCAACACGCCGGTAAATTGTGGTATTTGCGCTATAAAGGGGAAGACGGCTCCGACGGTGTAGTTATTGCCACCACCCGCCCGGAAACCATTTATGCCGATGCCGCTATTGCCGTAAACCCGAAGGACGAGCGCTACAAAAATTTAGTGGGCAAAAAAGTAATTATTCCGTTGGCTAACCGCGCCATTCCCGTAATTGCAGACGAAGCCGTGGAAATGGAATTTGGTACCGGCGCCCTTAAAATTACCCCGGCGCACGACGCTACCGACTACGAAGTCGGCCAACGCCACAACCTGCCTATTATGACGGTGATTAACGATAAAGGCAAAATGGTCAACTGCCCGGAAAAATACTTGGGCATGGACCGCGAACTCTGCCGCAAAGAAACCGTGAAAGATTTGGATGCCGCCGGCTTGTTGGTAAAAGAAGAAAAATACAATAATGCGGTTTCCACCTGCTACCGTTGCCACAACCCCATTGAGCCGTTTATGAGCGAACAATGGTTTGTAAAAATGGATAAATTGGCCCAGCCCGCTATTGAAGCGGCGGAATCCGGCGCTTTGCAATTCCACCCGGCCAACTGGAAAAATCCGTTTTTGAACTGGCTGAAAAACATTCAAGATTGGTGCATTTCCCGCCAAATTTGGTGGGGGCACCGTATCCCGGTGTGGTATTGCCGCCAGTGCAGTGCAAACGGCTTAACTTTTGCCACGGATAAACAAGGCCACGAACAACTGACGAAAGTGTCCTTTGAAGACGGCGCCCAACCGATTGTATCGTTCGGCAAGCCGGAAAAATGCCCCCATTGCGGCGGGCATGATTTGGTGCAAGACCCGGATGTGTTGGATACCTGGTTTTCTTCCGCGTTGTGGCCCATGTCTGTTTTCGGCTGGCCGGAAAAAACGCCCGAAATGGAACATTTCTATCCTACCAGCGTGATGGTGACCGGGTACGAAATTTTGTACCTGTGGGTGGCGCGTATGGTAATGACCGGGCTGGAATTTACCGGCAAATTGCCGTTCAAAGATGTTTACCTTAACGGCATTATCCGCGATAAAAGCGGCAAAAAAATGTCCAAATCGTTGGGCAACGTCATTGACCCCTTGGATATGACCGCCAAATACGGTACGGATGCGGTGCGGTTCTCCCTACTCATGCAGGCCGTGCCCAGTAAAGATATTCCGTATTCCGAAGACAGCATTACGGGCGCGCGGAACTTCTGCAATAAAATTTACAATGCTTCCCGCTTTATCTTAATGAATATGGAAGGCATTAAGGGGCCGCTGGCTATGCCCGAAAAAGTGACGGAACTGGCCGACCAATGGATTTTGGACCGCTATGCTAATGCCATTAAAACGGCGCGCGAGGGCATTGAACATTATAACTTAGCCCAAACCGCCAACACCTTGTACCACTTTTTGTGGGGCGATTTTTGCGATTGGTATATTGAACTGGCCAAACAGCGCTTCCAAACGCAGGAAAAAGAACACGTTATGGCGCTGTGCGTAAACATTTTGTACGGCACCTTAAAAGCGCTTCATCCGTTAATCCCGTTTATTACGGAAGAAATTGCCGCTTCGTTGCGCCCGTATGTAAACGAAACGGAAGAATTTTTGCTCAACCAGGCGTATCCGCAGTTTAACGCCGCGTGGGTAAACGAAGACGCCGTGCGTAAAATGAACGTGTTGCAGGGTGTCACGCGGGCCATCCGCACCATCCGCTCCCAATTCAACGTGCCGCCTGCCTTAAAAATTACCACGGTGCTTTCCGGCAACACGCAGGAAGAACTGGCGGTATTAAAAGCCTATGAAGGCTACATTACTTTAATGGCTAAAATTGACAACCTGCAAATCGGCGTAAATATGCCTAAACCCAAACAAACGGCTACCGCTATGTTTGAGGGAATTGCTATTTATGTGCCGCTTACGGGGTTGATTGATTTTGATAAAGAACGCAAACGCCTGGAAAAAGATTTGGCCCTTGCTAAAGCCAATATCGCTTCCCGCCAAGCGCGTTTAGCGCAGGAAAACTTTATCAAGCACGCGCCCAAAGAGCAAGTGGAAAAAACGCGCGAAGAATTAGCCGCCGCCCAACAGGCGCTCGCCCAAGTGACGGCCTCTTTAGAGGATTTGGCCTAATGCTCCGCGCCTCTTATGTGCTGGCTGTGGTTTTATGCCTGCTGACCGCACCCGTAATGGGCGCGGCGCAGGATTGGAAGGCCCTTACCCGCTATGATAAAAATGCGGTTAAAACCCAACTGACGGACCGCTTTGTAAAGTATGCGCAAATTGATACGCAAAGTAATCCGTCGGTGGCGTATGTGCCCAGCTCCAAGGGGCAAAAAGTATTTGCCAAACACCTGGCCAAAGAATTAAAAAAATACGGGGCCCAACATGTAAAAGTGAGCGAAAATTCCCTCGTGACGGCGGATATTGCGGCCACGTCCAAAAATCCGGCTCCGGCGGTGGCTTTTTTGGCCCATTTGGATACCGCCCCGGAAATTTCCGCCCATGCGGTCAAACCGCGCGTAATTAAACATTATGACGGCAAAGACATTGTACTGGATGCCGCCCGCCAATTAACGCTAAATTCCTATACGGCCCCCAAATTAACGGCGGCCCACGGGCACGACTTAATTGTGGCGAACGGCGGGACTTCGCTGGGGGCGGACGATAAGGCGGGGATTGCCGTTATTATGACGTTGGTGCAATATTTGTACGACCACCCGGAAATTGCCCACGGCCCCATAAAAATTGTATTTACGCCGGATGAATCCACCGGGGCCGGTATGGCTAAATTAAACCCGGCGGATTTGGGCGTGCAATATGCCTATACCGTATCCGGCGGCGATACAGGCGAACTGATGACGGAAAATTTTAACGCCAAATCCTTTGTAATTACTTTTACCGGCTATCGGGCGGTGCGCCCGGGCCTGGCGCAAAATTCCGCTTTTGCGGATAACGTGTTAATGGCGTCCGATTTCCACACCTTGCTCCCCCGCTACCAACGCCCGGAAACCACCACGGATAAACGCGGTTTTATTTATGTAAACGATATTGCCACCCAAGGCGATACCACCACTGTCCGGGGCATTATCCGTGCGTTTAGTGACGAAGAAACCGCCCAGTTGGTTTCTACCGTGCAAAATGCGTTTAACACGGTTAAAAGTATGCACGCCCACGCCAAAGGGGCCACGCTGGCCTTCCGGGATGAATATAAAAATATGAAAGCCGCTCTGCCGCCCGCTATGTTGCAACTGACCAAAACGGCCATGCAGGCGGAAGAAATCACCCCGAAAGAAGTGTCTTTGCGCGGCAGTACGGACGGCGCCGTTTTGAGTGCGGCCGGTATTCCCGCGCCGGATATTTTTGCCGGAATATATAACACGCATACCGAACTGGAATATGTGGATGCGGACGTGATGGAATCCTCCCTGCGTACGCTTATCAGGCTGTTAACCTTGTGGGAAACACAAAAAGCATTATAATTCAGCCCCGCTTTCAGGCGGGGTTCTTTTTTTGATAAAAGGCCCATTTTATAATGGGCCTTTTGGCCCTTGCGTTTGTTTGTATTTTTTAATTAGAATAATAGAAACCTTTTATGTATAGGAGATGCAATGACTACCCATAGAATGCTGTGTTTGCTGACGGCTGTACTGTTTACTGCGCCTGCCGTTTTTGCGCAAAATACCAATAAGTTTATTACCCCGGCCGACGTGGCCCACCTGAAAGCCCAACAGGAAAACCTCAAGCAACACCGCGCGGCTGAAAAATACGCCACCGTACAGGATTCTTACCGTGCCGCGTTATTGGACCGTTTTTTAGGCTATACCCGCATTAACAGCCAAAGCCAGGATGACCCCACCCAGGCATTCCCCATGAATGATGATTTGCGCCGTATGGCGGCGTTGCTGTACCAGGAAATTAATTTATTTGCCAAGCCGGCCGGTTGGCAAACCTACTTGAGCGAAAACCAATATATTTATATCCATATTCCTTCTACCGTAGATAAAACAGTGCCCGTGCTGGGGCTCAGCGCGCATTATGATTCCACGCCCGATATTCCCGGCTCTAACATTAAAGCCCGCGTGATTAAAAATTACGACGGCGGCGAAGTGATTATCAATAAAGCCAAAAATTTAGTCATTAACCCGCAGACGGACCCGTATTTAGCCAAATTAAAAGGCGAAACGATTGTAGTTTCCGACGGAACCACCATGCTGTCTGCCGACGATAAAGCCGGCGTGGCCGCGGTGGTGACGGCCTTGCAAACACTGGCGGATAATCCGTCTATCAAGCACGGCCCTATCCAAGTAGTCCTTACCCCTAACGAAGATATCGGTATGGCGGGCGAAGGGTTGGATATGGATTTGTATTACCCGGAAATCCCCTTTGATTTTGATGCCGGCGTGAACGGGGAAATTATTGTAGCTAACTTTTCCGCCTATGGCGCGTTGGTGACGGTTCACGGCGTGAACGGCCACCAATCTTATGCCGCCACCAACGGCTACCGCAACGCCAGCGCCGCCGCCGCGTACATTGTGCAAAAAGCGGCTCCAAAACGCACGTTGCCCAATTACAGTACCGGTATGGACGGCTATGTGGAACCCCACCACATCAGCTATGATGCCAAAAATAACACCGTGACGGTGGACTTCCGCTACCGCTTTTTCAACCCCAAACAGGGCAAAAAATGGTTCGCCCGGTTGGATAAAGCCGTGGCCGATGCCGCCCAAAAATTTGATGTAAAAATTGATAAAAAAGTTTCCAAACAATATACCAACGTGGCAGACGGTATGCACCCCGCCGCCGCCAATTTGGCGGGCCAGGCGCTCAAAAAAGCGGGTATGGAACCGCGCTACTTAAAGGAACGCGCCGGAACCGGCCCGGCTATGTTTGCCAAACGGGATATTTGCCTGGGTGCGCCCTGCTTGCCCACGGGCCAAAACAATCCGCACAATTACAAAGAATGGTTGAGCGAAAAGGATTTGTTTATTGCCTATAAAGCCATTTTGAATTTAGTGCAAGATGTGCAGGCCGTGCCGTCTGTTCCGTCCCGCGCCCAACAAGTGCAGGAACGCGCCGCCAAAGCAAAAGCCAAACTGGTGCAGGCGTTGAAGCAAGACCCGCAAGTGCAAAAAAGTATGCAGGGCAAGTAATTAAAACAATATGAAAATTTTAATTGCTACCGGTAATCCGCATAAATTTAAGGAACTTTCCGCCATTTTGCCTAAAAAACAAAACAGCGGGGAAAAGATAGAATACGTCAGTTTGGCTGATTTTAAGGGCTTGAACCTCCCGCCGGAAACAGGCTCCACCCTGGAAGAAAACGCCGCTATTAAAGCAGTGTACGCGGCCAAACAAACGGGTCTGCCCGCCGTGGCGGACGATACCGGGTTAGAAGTGGCCCCCTTGGACGGCCGCCCCGGTGTCCATACCGCACGCTATGCCGGGGAACATGCCGATACCGACGAAAACAACCGCAAGTTATTGGCCGAGCTGGACGGGCTGTTGTTGCACCAGCGCAAGGCCACGTTCCATACGGTAGCTTGCCTGGCCCTGCCTTCCGGCCAGCACCTTACTTTTGACGGCCGGCTGGACGGCTATATCGGCTTTGGCTACCGGGGCGAAAACGGCTTTGGGTATGACCCGCTGTTTATCGTCAAGGATACCACCCAAACATTGGCAGAGCTTACCGATAAAGAAAAAAACGCAATCAGCCACCGCGCCAAAGCGTTCGGGCAACTGTCCGAAAAATTAAAAATCTTAAAGTAAACTGTAAAACAGCACACACCCCGGGCCAACCACCCGGGGTTTTTGGTGCGCAAAACCGAAAATTTCCAGGCGGTGAAATGTTTTTTTCTTTTGAGCCCCTTGACTTAAAGTCAACTCCAAGTAATATAATATTTTATGTAAGGAGGTGCTGAATGACCATTTCCGAAGTGAGCCAAAAGTACGGCCTGCCGGCCGATACGTTGCGCTATTATGAAAAAGTGGGCCTTATCCCGCCGGTAAACCGCAAGGAAAGCGGCGTGCGGGATTACACCGAAACCGATTGCGGGTGGGTGGAATTTATCAAATGTATGCGCGGGGCGGGGCTTTCTATTGAAACATTAATAGAGTATGTGTCGCTTTTCCGCCGCGGCAACCGCACGTTGCAAAAGCGCAAACAACTGCTTATTAAAGAGCGCGATGCCTTGCAACAGCGCGTGGAGCAAATGCAACAAACGCTCAACCGCTTAAACCATAAAATAGAAGTGTACGAAGAAAAAATTGTAGCTTGTGAGAAAAAACTATTGAAATAGAGGTTTTTATAATATGGCAAAAAATGTTTTAATTATTTCCGCCAGCCCCCGCCGGGGCGGCAATTCGGATTTATTGTGTGAGCAATTTTCCGCCGGGGCGCAAGCCGCCGGAAACAACGTAGAAAAAGTATTTTTGAAAGATTATCATATTGCGTATTGTTTGGGGTGCGGTGCGTGTAATACGTCCCACCTGTGCGTACAAAAAGACGATATGAAACCGCTGTTAGATAAACTGGTGGCGGCAGACGTGATTGTGCTGGCAACCCCGGTTTATTTTTACTGTATGGACGGACAGCTGAAAACTTTTATAGACCGCACTGTTCCGCGCTATACGGAAATTTCCAATAAAGATTTTTATTTTATTCTTTCCGCCGCGGATACCAACCGCCAAAATATGCAACGCACCGTGGAAGCGTTGCGCGGGTTTACGCAAGATTGTTTGGAAGGCACCCGCGAAAAAGGCATTTTGTACGGTACCGGGGCATGGCAGAAAGGGGAAGTAAAAAATCTGCCTGTTTTTAAGCAAGCGTACGAAATGGGCCAAAATTGTTAAACGCAGTAAATATATATAGGAGAAGTAATAAAGTATGACGCAAATTTTAGACAAAGTAAACGAGCCGCAAGATTTGAAAGGTTTATCTATGGAGGAGTTGGATGCGCTATCGGCGGAAATCCGCGCCTTGCTGATTCAAAAAATAAACGCCACGGGGGGGCATTTCGGCCCGAATTTGGGTTTTATTGAGCCGACGGTGGCCCTGCACTATGTGTTTAATACGCCGCAGGATAAGTTTGTGTTTGATGTTTCCCACCAATGTTATACGCATAAAATTTTAACGGGCCGCAAACAGTATTTTACAAATCCTGCCAAATACCACGAAATTTCCGGCTATACCAACCCGCAGGAAAGCGCGCATGATACGTTTGTTATCGGCCACACGTCCACCGCGCCCAGTTTGGCGGTGGGGTTGGCCAAAGCGCGTGATTTGCAGGGCAAAACCGGCAACGTAATTGCCATTATCGGGGACGGCTCTTTAAGCGGCGGGGAAGCGTTAGAAGGGTTAGACGCGGCGGCTGAACTCAACAGTAATTTAATTATTTTAGTGAACGATAACGAAATGTGTATCGCGCCGGACCACGGCGGTTTATACAAAAACCTGGCGTTGCTCCGCCAAACCCGCGGGCAAGCGGAATGTAATTTTTTTAAGGCCCTGGGGTTAGATTATAAATATGTGGAAAACGGCAACGACGTGCGCAGTTTAATTGCCGCGTTCCAACAAGTAAAAGATGTCTCGCGCCCGACGGTGGTGCATATCCACACCTTAAAAGGCAAAGGGTGCCCGCAGGCCGAGGCCAATAAAGAGGCGTTCCATTGGGTTATGCCCGGCGTATTGGACGAAAAGAAAAACCCCGCTCCGGCGGCGGAAACGTATGCTTCGCTGACCCAGCGGCATTTGATTGAAAAACGCAAACAGGACCCGTCGGTCATAGTGATTAGCCCCGCCACCCCGGGGGCGTACGGCCTCACGCCGGACGTGCGCGCCCAGTTGGGGGCCGGCTATACGGATGTGGGCATTGCCGAGGAACACGCCGTGGCGTATGCTTCCGGCTTGGCGGCCGGCGGGGCCAAACCGGTGCTGCAAGTTTTAAGCTCTTTTGTCCAACGCACTTACGACCAACTGTCGCAAGATTTGGCGCTCAACAAAAACCCGGCCACCCTGCTTATTCATTGGGGGGGAATTAGCGCCGGGGATGCCACCCACTTGGGCATTTTTGATATTCCCTTGATAAGCAACATCCCCAATATGGTTTATTTGGCCCCCACGGGCCGCGCGGAGTATTTGGCTATGCTGGATTGGGCCATGGCACAAAAACAGTACCCGGTGGCTATCCGCGTGCCGTTTACGGACGTGGCCGAAACGGGCCTGCTGGTGGATAAAGACTACGCTGTATTGAACAAATACCAGGTGGCCGAACAAGGGCGCGAAATTGCCGTGTTGGGGTTGGGTAATTTCTTTAGTTTGGGTAAGTCCGTATGCGGGGAAATCCGCCGCACGCTGGGCATTACGCCTACGCTGATTAACCCGCGCTATATGACGGGCTTGGATAAGCCGCTACTGGAAGAATTAAAGAAAACGCACCGCTTGGTCATTACGTTGGAAGACGGCGTATTAGACGGCGGTTTTGGGGAAAAGGTGGCCGCTTTCTACGGCAACAGCACGATGAAAGTGCTGACTTACGGCGCGCACAAGGAATTTACGGACCGCGTGCCCTTGGAAGAATTGTACCGCCGTTTCCGCCTGACCAAAGAGCAAATTGCGCAAGATGTACATGACTGCTTAAAATAACGGGTTCGGGTTTGTATCGTCGGCCGCCCCCAGGTAGCGGGGCGGCCGGTTTGGTGTGAGCAAACAGAAAAGCTATAATAAAACTATGGCCGAAACTCCCATTATTTTAACGGATGAATTTAAGGATGCCCTGCGCTTGTTGGAATCCACCCCCGCTATAAAACCGCTTATTTTTATAACCGGGCGTGCCGGCACGGGTAAAACCACCCTGCTTAAATACTTTATCCAACATTCCACGCGTAATGCCGTGGTGCTGGCCACCACAGGCTTAGCGGCCATTAACGTACACGGGCAGACGGTTCATTCTTTTTTCCACTTAAAACCGGGCAATTTGTTGGATACGGAAAACTTAAAACGCCTGCCGCGCAAAACGGTGGATGCGCTGGACGTGCTGATTATTGACGAGGCCTCTATGCTCCGGGCGGATTTGTTGGACGCCATGGACCATATTTTGCGCCTTTCCACGCACACAGACTTACCGTTTGGCGGCAAGCAGGTGGTGCTGTTTGGGGATTTATACCAACTGCCCCCGGTGGAGGAAAAGCCCTCCGGCGGGTTGTTTGATTATTTCCATTCCCTGTATAAAAGCCCGTACTTTTTTGAAGCCCGCGTGTGCCGCCGCCTGCCGCTAGAAGTGTTTGAGTTAAAGCGCGTTTTCCGCCAGCAAACGGACCCGGCATTTATGCAATTATTAAACCAAATCCGCGAGGAAACCATTACCCAGCCGGAATTGGACGCCCAATTAAATGTGCGCAAAACCTTTGAACTGCCGGAGGATTTTGCGGACAGCATTATTTTGTCGCCCACCAACCGGGAGGCGGCCTACCGCAATAATATGTATTTGGCAGAGCTAGCCGGACAAGAATTTGTGTATGAGGCGCAAATTGTGGATGCGTTCAAAAGTAAAACCACGCCGGCCGAGCAAACCCTGCGGCTCAAAAAAGGCGCCAAAATAATGATGTTGGTTAATGATGACAACTGGGTAAATGGGGATATTGGCACCGTGTACGATTTAGGGCCGGACTTTATTAAAGTGGCCCTGAAAGGGGAAGTGTACACTGTGGAGCCGCACATTTGGGAAGATGTAAAGTACGAATTTAACCCCTTAACCCAAAAATTAGCGCCCAAAGTGCAGGGGTTTTTCAAGCAATATCCGCTAAAACTGGCGTGGGCCATTACCATTCATAAATCCCAAGGGCTTACCTTTGACAGTATTTATTTGGATATCGGCCGCGGGGCCTTTGCGCCGGGGCAAACGTATGTGGCACTGAGCCGTTGCCGCACCTTAAACGGGGTACACTTAAAAAAGGATATTACCGTGCGGGATGTGTATTGTGACCCGCGTGTGAAAGCCTTTTTTGAGTATGTGCGCGGCAATAAAGTGCTGGCTTAAAATAACCGGTAAATTCCGGCGGCGGTTAGCCCTGCGCCTATTATTATTGCCACATATTCCATAAAACAACTGTCCTCACACATGGCTTCTTTAGGATTGGCGGGGTTAAAAGCAATTTTCTTGATGTCGCCTAATTTCGGCCGGCCGGTTGTCCACACGTTGCTTTGCACTTGGTGTGGTATTCCGTCAACTTCATACGATACTACGGCCGAATACATCCTAGCGCCTTTATCCTGTCGGGAACGGTACGTCGTAATAATACCTTGGGTGACAATGTTTTTCTTAAAAAATCTTTTTTGCCGGATAACAGACCATAAACCAGGAATCCAAAAGGCCATTCCTGTAATTATAAAAATGAGGCTGTCTTTCATAATGCTCCTTTTTTTATTTAGTATAGCAAAAAAAGCCCCCGCCTAAGCAGGGGCTTTTTACTAAGCAAGATAAGGCTATTTGTTGTACGGCGTTAAAGATTCCGCATAAATAGCGCGTACGGCTTCTTTGGTGGCTTTGGTGGGGGCAATCGCCAGGAGTCCGTCCAAAGACGGCGTATTGAATGTCAGTTCCACCAGTTTATCCACGTCTTCGGCCTTAAATCCTTCGTCCGCCAATTTGTGCGTGGAGCCCACGGAGAACAGCCATTTTTCCACCCCTTTGGCAACGGTTTCTGCCTCGCACCCGCACCCTTTCAAGCCGGGCACAATGGGGGCCAACACGTCTGCCAACGTGGCCGGGCGGGCCGGGTAAATGTTTTTGAGTACCGCCGGCAATAACATCGCCAGCCCCAGGCCGTGGGTCAAGTTGGGGTTCACGCCGGAAAGCGGATGTTCCAGCGCGTGCGTGTAGTGCAACATCCCGTTATCAAACGCAATACCCGCAATTAACGCCGCATAGGCCAAAAAGTAGCGGGCGGTTAAATCTTTCGGGTCTTTGAGGGCCACCGGCAGGTATTCTTTAACCAGTTGCACGACGGAAATGGCCAAGTCAATCGCGTAGGGGGAAGTGAGCGTAGTGGTGGCCGCTTCTACCACATGGTTGACGGCATCAATAGACACATAGCGCGTCTGGTTTTCGGAAAGCCCCGCCATAAGGGCCGGGTCGTCAATGGAATAGAGCGGATAGAGGCAATCGTACGCGATGGCCGGTTTGAAGTTCTTTTCTTCAATGCTTACCACCGCAAAGCGGTTCGCTTCCGAGCCCGTCCCGTGCGTTAAGTTGATGGCAATAATCGGGGCGGCTTCGGCCGGAGTAAATTGGAACGTATACAAATCTTCGGCGGTTTTGCCCGGATGTTTCATCAAAATAGCCACGCTTTTGCCGGCATCAATGGCGGAACCGCCGCCGATAGCCAACATGGCTTTGGCCCCAAAATCCTGCGCCATTTTGGCGGCTTCGTTTACATGGTGCGTGTTGGGGTTCGGGGTCACTTTGTCATAATGCACATAAGTAATGCCGTGTGCGGCAAATGCTTTGGTGACGTAATCCCACGCGCCGGTTTTTTTATAGGCCCCATGCCCGGTGACGACAATAAGCTTATCTAGGCCGCGGGCTTTCAAGTCTTTGCAAATATCATCAATTTTGGCAATAGCGCCCACCCCAAAAAATACCGTGGTGCGGCTGCGTATTTCCCGTACTTCGTGAATGTTAATATCTTTTTCCCACATAATAACCCTCCTAAAATATGCAACTGCCTTCCCCATTACTATAACATTTTCCGCCGACAGAAAAAAGCCCCCTTTTTAACTATATTTTACCCCTTTGCAAATGCCTCTAATTATGCCAAAATATATAAGATGACAAACCAAAAAGAAACCGGCGTAATAGAACCGGAAGTATTGGACGAAAACGGACGCGTAATCAGCCGCCCGCAAGGGGACTCCCGCGCCCAAGACCACGCCCGCCCCAAAGGGGACAGTGGCGGATTTTTCGGCGGGCTTTTGGTGTTGGCATTCGGTTTTTTTATGACGTTATTGGTAGCTGTTTTTACTGTTTGCGTGCTACTTCCGCTGATGTTAGTAGGGCGGTTGTTCGGGTTTCAGGTGCGTGCGTTTAAGCGTTAGCGCTTTGCTTACTTAAAAATTTCTGCACACCGCCGGATAATTTGCTATAATAACTAGGTACTTAATACAATTTGCTTTGGAGAGGTGGCCGAGTGGTTTAAGGCACAGTCCTGGAAAGACTGCATACGGGAAACCGTATCGAGAGTTCGAATCTCTCCCTCTCCGAAAATTTGAAACCCCGCTTAAAGCGGGGTTTTTAATTTTCGGAGAATGGCAGCAACACCAACTGCTTGGTGTTGCGTGAGAGTGAGAAGCCCGGAGCGATGTTTTTGTTTGAGCAGGCGGAGCCGCGAAAGGCAAAAACCGCGAGGGCGGTTCCGGGCGCAATTTCCGTCAGGAAATTGACGCAGGACGAATCTCTCCCTCTCCGCCAGTTTTCTTACTAAAAAGCCCTACTTCTTTGTTGCTCACTTGCTCGAATACCTCGGCGCTACCGCGCCGCTACGCACAGTATACTTCGCAAGTTCGCGCCTAGAATTAGGGCTTTTTATTTTGAAAACTCGCTCTCTTTTGTTGGGAGCAAAACCGGGGGACACTTTTGGGCGGTATGCGGTTTCTCTCCCTCTCCGTTTTTTTCTTCCCAAAATCCGTTTATTCGTTGTTGTTCGGTCGGTCAGATACCTCCGCGCTACCGCGCGTGTATGGCAGTATTCCTCCCTCCGCTCACGCCTAGAATAAACGGATTTTTGTTTGAAAAATCCCCTGGCTTGCGGTTGATAGAGCGTTTTTGAATGATTGGCAGCAACACCAACTGCTTGGTGTTGCGTGAGAGTGAGAAGCCCGGAGCGATGTTTTTGCCGGAATATCCCGCGCCTTTATATAGCTTTTTCTTTCTTTTTAGTGCAAGTAGTCAGGTGCTTTTGGCCGGGGCCTTTCTAAAACAACCAAGGCGCAATATAAAAGGAAATCATCATGCCCAGGGAATAGCTGGTCACGTTGGCGGCTAAACCTAAATAGCCGGCCTCTTTCCAGGATAAAACTTTGCGGTTGCACAGCCAAATAAATACGGATTCAAACACAAAGCAGAATATCCACAAAAAGGCCGTTTCACTGATGTAAGCGGCTAAAAACCGCCAAGAAACAAACATGGTAATAATGTTGGAAACAGCCACGGCATACAGCACGCGGTAGGATTTATCCGTATAGGTTAAAAAGGCCCAGGCGGCGGCCAGTTCCAACACTAAAATAATAATAAAAGAAGTCCACGCGTCCCGCCGCATTAAAATACTGGACGGATTTTCCAGCGGGGCGGGCTCTACGGTAAGGGCATGGTCGTCCACATATACCTTAAACCCGCTGCGCAGGGTGTCCGGCGTTTTGAAAATGTTGCTTTCGCGTTTGGAGCCGTCTGCAAACCCAATGATTAATTTTTGGTAATGGTCGTATTCATACGCGATAGAAAAGCAGTTTTCCGGCGTACAATATAATTTTTGCAAGCCGTATGTTCCCAGGGGTTGCGCCTGGATACATTGGTTGTCTTTGCATTGGATTTGCTCGCTGGCATCCGGCAAAATGCGCGGCGTTTGGGCCGTGCGGTAAATAAACGTAAACTCCATTTCCGGCTTGGGGGAAACATCCGCCCACAGGGGGAGCGCAGTAAAAGCGAATACAATAAGCAACAAAATCTTTTTCATTTTTTATTTCCGTACCTTTTTTTGTATTATAACATTATAAGCTAAGAGGGGGAAACCAAAATGTTTTTAACCAAAACACAAACCGCAAAATATGCCGATGTTATGCTCTGGGCGTTAAAGTCCGCCCGCCACGGCACGGCTTTTAAGCCCTATGATGTTATTTTACTGCGCTACGAGCCGTTGGCCCTGCCGCTGGCCGAAGTGCTTTACGCCAAATTAACCGAGCAAAAATTTAATGTTGTCGCCCGCCAAACCAACCCGGATTCTTTTTCCCGCGCGTTTTATAATCAGGCGGATGACACGCAACTGGCATTTATTGCCCCCGGAGAAAAAGAATTGCAAGCCGGCTTAAACGGGTTAATTTCTCTGCGGGCCCCGGCGGATTTAACCAGCCTGAAAAATACGGACCCGGCCCGTATTGCCCGGGCGGCGGTGGCGCATAAACCCTTGCGGGAAATTTTGGACGCGCGCGAACAAGCCGGGCAATTTGCCTGGACTTTGTGCAATTACCCGACGGAAGAACTGGCCAAACGTGCGGGGTTAAGCGTAAAAGAATATGCCGCGCAAATTGCCCGCGCCTGCTACTTAAATGAAAAGGACCCCGTCAAAAAATGGGCGGAAGTGACGGCCCAAATGGAAGAAATCGGCCGGTGGCTTTCTGCCTTGCCGGTGGAGCGTTTCCGCGTGCAGTCTGCCAATATGGATTTTGAAGTCCTCTTGGGGCAGGAGCGCCGTTTTGTGTCCGGCGGCGGGTGCAATATTCCGTCTTTTGAAATTTTTACCTCGCCCGACTGGCGCGGCACGCGCGGCGTGTATTTTGCCGATTTATCCTCCTACCGCAGCGGAAACTATGTAAAAGGCATCCGCCTGGAATTTAAGGACGGCCGCGTGGTAAAAGCCACGGCTCAGCAAGGCCAAAACTTTGTGCGCAAAATGTTGGCTATGGACGAAGGCGCCGCCCAAATTGGGGAATTTTCTTTAACGGACAGGCGTTTTTCCAAAATTACCAAATTTATGGCGGATATTTTGTACGACGAAAACTTCGGCGGCAAGTACGGCAACTGCCATGTGGCGGTGGGGGCCAGCTATGCCGACACCTACACCGGGGACGTAAGCCGCTTGGACGAAACATTAAAGAAAAAATTGGGCTTTAATTCTTCCGCCTTGCATTGGGATTTGATTAATACGGAAGATAAAACCGTCACCGCCATTCTGAAAAACGGCCAAACCCAACTGGTGTACGAAAACGGACAATTTAAGTATTAATTCCCGTTTGTTTTAGGCCCCTGCGGGGGCCTTTTTTTATGGGAAAATTGGCTCCGCTCCGTCGGAAAACCGCTCCGGCGGCGGGCAAAAAACCAGCCCGGCAACCACCCGCCCGCTACATAAAGGACCTAGACAATTTTTAGGTCTAAAGACTCTGGTTTTGGCCGTACAAAAGATTTATTCTATAAGTAAGAAGTAAAAAACATACAGGAGAATACTCATGAAAAAAGTATTTTTATATACCCTTTTAACTGTTTTTTGTGCCGGGGCGGTAAATGCCTTCCCGGGGGATGTGGCGTTTCCTCAAGTGAACGGATTGGACGGTAAAATCCAAAAAACCAAAATGATACGCCAGCAAAACGTGGCCGCTTTGCAGAAGGACGTTTTAAGCGCCGCCGTAAGCGCTAAGAACGAAATTGCCCGCCTGCAAGAGCCTAATTTTTCCTTGGCGTTGCAATCCATTGTTAAAGTAATGGATGCTTACAACGCCTTGCGCCGGGTGTCTGCCTCGGCCGCGGCGGCAACCAGTTTTGAAATTAATGCCCCGTTCAAAGCCGGGTGGGGCGCCCAATTAAAAATGGCCGAATTTGTCTTGCGCGAAAGCGTAGTTCTGCCGGAAAGTATGCAAGGGGAATTTGATGCGTGGGCTAACCAAGTATTGCAGGACGTAGCCAGCGCGGTAAACGCGCCCGCCGCCAGAGAAACTTTGGAAAAATTATCTTCCGCCCGCCGCACCATTAACACCATGAAAACCTACAATGCGGGTTATGTGTTGCAAGCGTTGGCCCCGGTTATGGATGCGCATAACGCTTTACGCAAAGCGGACCCTGCTTTAGCGGCTTTAGTCAGCCGGGAAATCAACAAACCCATTAAGGCCGGCTTTGGCGGCAACGGCGTGGTTATTTCCCGCTTTGTGCAAATGGAAAGCGTGGTAGTAAGCGGCAACTTGCAGTATGAGTTGGATGCCTGGGGCGCCGCCATGGAACGGGATTTGAAATAAAAGATTTGTTGTCCTCCGGGGAACCGCTTGTTCAGGCAGGCGGTTCCTTTTTTATTGCCGGGGCCGGAAAGGGCCTAGAAAAATAGGACCAAAAGACCCTTGACGAAGATGGGTGTATTTTTTAGACTAATAATAAGCACTTAAACTTGTAATAAGGAGAATACCATGAATAAATTTTTAGCGCTGGCAACGGCTGTATTGGTAAGCGGTGTTGCTTTTGCGGCGGAAACTTGGCCGGATAACCAAGATAACAAAACGCAGAAAAAAGCCAACGCCCAAGATGTTGCAAATAACCCGATTCAAGCGTCCATGGCGGGCAAATCTTCTCGCGTGGCGGGCGAACGCATGGATGTCCCGGATATTGAAAACTTGAAAAAACGCGAAGAATTGGCGAAACGGAACAGAAAAAATAATCCCGCAGTGGCGCCGGTCAATGCGGGGGTAAGCGCCCGCCTGCAATCCGCGTTGGAAAAACGCAGTTCCGCGAAACGGAGTGCGGCGGACAATCTGTCCGATGGCCAGTTGACTTTTGCCCGGGCGTGGGTAGATTTTACCTCTGCCGCCAAAACGCGGGCTTATTATGATTTTAATTACAACTTCCAAATTATGGACCCTGTGCGGGAAGCCTTTATGAGCCTTTCCCAAGAAGAACAGGTAGGCGTTGCCAATATGGCCAACCAGCCGGTTGTGTTTAAGAACGGCAAAAAGACCACCTTGGAAGCGTATATCCGCATGGAATCCGTTAATTTAACGCAAAGAGAACAGGCTGTTTTTGATGCGTTCCGCGCGGCTTTAACAAAAGCGTCCGTGTCTGCGCGCAACCAGGCTGTCAACCCGGCGTTGCCTAAAGCCTATGCCCAGGCGGTAGTGTCCTTGCGCCAAACGGTAAGCCGCACGCAAGATGTAAATACCGTTTTGCAGGCTGTAATGGCCCCCATGGACGAATTTTACGCCCAGTTAGAGGCAAATCCGGCATTGGGCCCGGCTATGGCCAAAGAGTTTGTAAAACCGGTCCAAACCTCCGGCGGTGTTGTTAAACCGGCTGAGTTTATCAGTGCGCATGCGATTGAGGTGTTGAGCCAGCCTACGCAAGACAAATTGTTTGAGTTTGTGAAAGACTTGAACCGCTTGTCCCGCTAATCTGCCTTACTTTATAAAAATACCGCCCGGTGTTTCGGCTCCGGGCGGCTCTTTTTTGTTGGGTGCTATGTTGGGGTGTGAACAATAAAAAACGCGCCGCTTGGGCGCATTTTCGGCCGGGAAACCGGGTTTATAACTACTGCTCACAATAAACCCCGGGCGTGAACCCGGGGAGTTTTATATTTCGTCGTGCATTACTTTTAAGGTGGCTTTGGTTTTGGCTACCGGTAAACATTCCTGTACCCGGTAATGGGTGCCGTCCGTCAGCGCGCGGATAGCTTCAATATCGCTGTCCGTCAGTACGGTTTTATCGTAAGTGGTGCGAAATTCGTACGGTACGCCGGATTGCACGATTAACTGCATGGATTCTTTCAAAATAGCCGGGTTGAAATCCACCCCGGTAATCAGGGAGTATTTTTCCAGCGGGGCTTTTAGGTCCATGGCTACATAATCCACTAGTTTACGGGCATAGGCTTCGCGCAATACTTCCGGGCGGGTGCCGTTGGTATCTAATTTGAGGGCAAAGCCCATAGCCTTGATTTGGGCCATAAAATCCAGTAAATCCGCATGAATAGTAGGTTCGCCGCCTGTCACAACAACGCCTTCCAGCGTGCCTTGGCGGCGCGTAAGGAAGGCGAAAAGTTCTTCTTGTGGCATGGGTTCCATGTATAAATGCGGGTAGACTAATTCCGGGTTGTGGCAATAGCGGCAACGGAAGTTGCAACCTTGCGTAAAAACCACTGCCGCCGGGCGGCCGGGAAAGTCTATGAGGGTAAACTTAATAAGTCCGCCGATTTTCATAATGAAACCAAAATAGACTTACCGGCTTATTTGTCGCACCCGCAACCGACGTGCATGGTTTTGCGCAGGGCAAATTCTTCTTTTTTGCCTTTGTTCCAGTTTTGTACCGGGCGCAAATAGCCCACTACGCGGGAGTAAACTTCACATTTAGAGCCGTGTACTTCGGACAATTCTTGTTTAAGTTCGGAAATTTTGTTTTCTACTACTTTCTTTTCTTGAGCGGTCATTTGAGTCTTTCTCCTAAAATACTTCTTGTTGTCCGCACGCGGCGGCCCTACCTTTATAGGGTAGCGCTTTTGCGCGTGCGGATACAACTGCTTTTTTAGATTATGCTTAACCTAAAAAGGATATAATTATTTGCTGTAAAGCTGTTCTTCCAGCAATTTAATCTGGTGTTCCAGTTCTTGCACCCGTTCGGCTTTACATTTGGGACATTCAAAATGTTCGCCTTCAATGTAGCCGCATTTGGGGCAGACGCTGAAAGTAGGCGTAATGGAAAAATACGGTAAAGTATATTTTTCACACACCGTTTTGATGAATTTCTTCATCGCTTCCAAATCTTTAATTCTTTCCCCCGTAAAGATGTGCTGTACGGTTCCGCCCGTGTATTTGGATTGGATAGTGCTTTGCAAATCCAACATTTCAAATACGTCGTCTGTATAGTTGACGGGCAGTTGGGAGGAGTTGGTATAGAACGGCGGGTGCCCTTGTTTGTAAAGCGCTTCGTTGGCGCAGATAATTTCCGGGTAGCGTTCTTTATCCAACTTAGCCAAACGGTAGGAGGTACCTTCGGCCGGGGTGGCTTCCAAGTTATAGTTGTTGCCGGTTTCTTCCTGGAATTTTACCAGGGTTTCCCGCATAAAAGTAAGCGTTTTTTCGGCAAATTTTTTGCCTTTTTCCGTGCCGATGTCTTCCCCAATCAGGTTGAGGGAGGCTTCGTTTAAGCCCACCAGCCCGATAGTGGAAAAGTGGTTTTTCCAGTATTCGTTAAAACGCTGTTTTACGGAGCGCAAATAGAAGCTCATATACGGGTACAAATTCCCCGCCGTAAAGCGTTCAATAATTTTGCGTTTAATTTCCAAACTGGTTTTGGCTACTTCCATGCGGTCTTTCAAATTGTTGAAAAATTCGTCTTCCGTTTTGGACAAATACCCCAAACGCGGCAGGTTGATAGTCACTACCCCAATAGAACCCGTGAGGGGGGCGGAGCCGAACAGGCCGCCGCCGCGTTTGCGCAGTTCGCGGTTATCAATGCGCAAGCGGCAACACATGGAGCGCGCGTCTTCCGGGTTCATGTCGGAATTAATGAAGTTGGCAAAGTACGGAATACCGTATTTGGCCGTCATTTCCCACAGCGGGGTCAGTTTGGGGTTATCCCAATCAAAATCTTTGGTGATGTTGTACGTCGGAATCGGGAACGTAAACACGCGGCCTTTGGCATCCCCGGCCAGCATTACTTCGCAGAAAGCGCGGTTGAGCATATCCATTTCCGGCTGGAAGTCCCCATACGTTTTATCTTGCAGTTTACCGCCGATAATAACCGGTTGGTCTTTATAATAGGACGGAACGGTTAAATCCAACGTCAGGTTGGTAAACGGCGTTTGGAAACCCACGCGGGTAGGCACGTTTACGTTAAATAAAAATTCTTGCAACGCCTGTTTGACGTCTTCGTAAGAAAGTTTGTCGTAGCGGATAAACGGGGCGAGCAGAGTATCAAAGTTGCTAAACGCCTGCGCGCCGGCGCTTTCGCCCTGCAACGTATAGAAAAAGTTGACCACTTGCCCCAGCGCAGTGCGCAAGTGTTTGGCGGGTTTGCTTTCGGCTTTGCCTACAACGCCCTTAAAACCGTTGAGCAGTAAATCCTGCAAATCCCAACCCACGCAGTAGGCGCCCAAAAGGCCCAAATCGTGCAAGTGAAAATCCCCTTCCGAGTGCATCCGGCGCACTTTTTCCGGGTAGATTTTGTTTAACCAGTATACTTTGCTGATTTCGGAGGAAATATAGTTATTTAACCCCTGCAAAGAATACCCCATATTGCTGTTTTCGTTTACTTGCCAGTCAATTTTTTGCAAATATTGGTCTACTAAATCCACATTAAATTTAGACGAAATTTCACGCATGCGGGCGTGTTGGTCCCGGTACAAAATATAGGCTTTGGCGGTTTTGTGGTAGTTAGAAGTTAATAAAACGTCTTCCACAATATCCTGCACGTTTTCCACATTGGGGATAGTATCCGCATATAATTGTTGGATGATGTTAATGGCGCGAATCGTTAATTTCTTGGCGGTTTCGGCATCAAATTCTCCCGTAGCTTCCGCCGCTTTGGCAATAGCTCTGGTGATTTTTTTGGGGTCAAAAGACTGGGTGGTACCGTCTCTTTTTACAATGCTGGTAATCACTTCTGTATTTTCCATAAATAACTTTCCTAGAATAATATTGTACCGCGGTAGTAAAACGGCATGTTTGATTATTGTTGCAAAAAATATACTTTCTATGCAAATAACGGGCCGATTGGTTTTCCGGCTTGCCGGTTGATTGCAAAATCCGGCCAAACAGGTACAAGAAACATTATTGTTTATATGGAGCGTAAAGTCAAAATTTTTTTTGACTAGGTTTTTTAAGGCTTTGTTTTGGCTTAAAAAATAGTAAAAATCTGTTTACCGTTTGGTAGGTTTCCGCAAACGCAAACGGCCGGCCGAAAAACGGAATTTTGGGCCTTTCCGTCGGAAAAATGGCAGGAGGGCCGGAGGGCCTAGGCGGTTATATGGGTCTTTTTTCCGTTTTTGGGCGGGGCTTGACGGCCGCGCGCTAAACTGGTTTAATTAGAAAAAAGGAAAGGGGGTTAATATGGACTTTTACCAATGGTGTACTTTAGTGGCCGTTGTGGCCTTTGTGGTTTTGGTGGTTTTTATTGTGCGCACGATGCTCCAGCTGTACCGCACGGCGGAAAGTGTGGAGTATTTGGCGATGGTATCCGCGGAAAATGTGGAAAAAACCCGCCCCGCGTTTGATTTTGTAGAAAATGTGTCTACTTTATTAGACAGCACTTTCTATAAAACCATGAAGTTAGGGTTTGATTTGGTCAACCGCTACCGCCAGCGCAAATAAACGGCACTTTTTTTATAAAACCCCCGGGCCAAAAGCGGTCCGGGGGATATTTATTTATTATTAGGCGTTTAATAGCCAAAATCCGGCATTTAAGTAGCAGGCAAACAATAGCCACGCGCCGTAAGGCCATAACAATCGGCCCGCCCGGGGGCTCAAACGGCCAAAAGCCCGCACTAGGAAAACCAGCTCCGCTACCATAAGCCCCAGTAATAGGAGCGCTAGTCCCAGTTGGTGCTGGCCGAAAAACAGCGGAGTCCAGCACGCATTTAGCAACAGTTGTACTAAAAACAGGCCCAGCGCTTTGCCGGGTATTGGGGGGCGCAAGGCAAGCCAGGCGCTGAACCCTAACAATATATATAGGAGCCCCCACGCCAGGCCAAAGGCGTAATCCGGCGGGGTAAAAGGCGGCGGGGTGAGCGTGTGGTACCACGCCAAGCCCTCCGGCACATAGCGGGCGCCCGCCAGGCCGGGCAGTTGGCAAACGAATAGCCAAAAAAACAGCTTTAATCCTATTTTTAATGTTTTCATATAGCCACCTTATCATTTTGCCCAAACCTTTACCTGCGCAAAAAAGGATTAGTACCCCGTAAAAAAATGATAAAATAAAACAAAGAGTTTTTAATTATCAACCAGAGGAAAACCATGGATACAAAGTTGATTAAAGAAGTGACTGACTGGCTTAAAACTACCGATTTGGCCGAATTTTGCTACGAAAAAGACGGCGATTGCATAGAAGTAAAAACCGCCGAGGCCCTGCCTGAACCTGCCAAATTTACCTGTTCCCTTTCTGCCGTGTGTGCGCCGGCTATCGGCATTTATAAAACGGCCGCTAAAGGCAAAAATGTGCTTCTTAAAGAAGGCGCCAAAGTGAAAGAAGGCGAAACTTTAGGCGTGGTGGAAACGGTTTCCAAACAGCATAACATTACGGCCCCGGTGGCGGGCATCTTGCGCGTGATTGCGGCCGAAGACGGCAAGCCGGTGGAATATAACCAACCGTTATTTTTTATTGAACCCTAGGAGCGCGGAATGTCTACCAAGGTAAAAATTACTCCTTTTAAGAAAGTTCTTATTGCCAACCGCGGCGAAATTGCCCTGCGTGTCATCCGCACGCTGAAAGAAATGGGCATTCGGTCCGTGGCCGTGTATTCCGAGGCGGACCGCAGTTCTATGCATGTTCGCATGGCGGATGAAGCCGTTTGTATCGGTGCGGCGCCCTCTCCCTTGAGCTATTTGGATATAGATGCCATTGTGACCGCGGCCAAAATTACCGGGGCCGATGCCATTCACCCGGGGTATGGGTTTTTGTCTGAAAATGCCGATTTCGCCCGCGCCGTCACCAAGGCCGGTATTACGTTTATCGGGCCGACCGCAGAAGCGATTGAAATGTTGGGCGTCAAATCCACCGCGCGCGAAATTGCCTTAAAAGGCGGCGTGCCGATAACGCCCGGCTCCAACGGCGTGGTAGGCAAGAACTATCACGAAGTGGCCCGCAAAATCGGCTTTCCGATTATGATTAAAGCCGCGTTGGGCGGCGGCGGCAAAGGGATGCGCGAATGTTTGAAAGAAGAAGATTTGGATAGAATGATGAAAACCGCGCAAGGGGAAGCCAAAGCCAACTTTGGCGACGACCGGATGTATTTTGAAAAATTGGTCTTAAACCCCCGCCATATTGAAGTGCAAATGGCCGCCGATAACTACGGCAACGTGGTAGCCTTTGCGGAGCGCGATTGCAGTATGCAGCGCCGCCACCAAAAACTGGTGGAAGAATCTCCGTCCCCGTTTGTGGACGCCGCCACCCGCGCCAAATTGCAGGAAGCCGCCTGCAAACTGGCCAAAGCCGCCCATTACCGCGGGGTCGGCACGGTGGAATTTTTAATGGCGCAAAATAAAGCATTTTATTTTATGGAAGTAAACACCCGCTTGCAGGTGGAACACCCGGTCACGGAAGCCGTCTGCGGGTTTGACTTGGTTAAACTTCAAATTGAAATTGCCCAGGGCGAGCCGTTGCACGTTTCCCAAAAAGAAGCGGGCGCCGTGCGTTGCCACGCCATTGAACACCGTATTAATGCGGAAAACAGCGAAATGAACTTCACTCCCTGCCCCGGTTCCATTACGGAATGGATACCTGCCGGCGGTTTGGGCGTGCGCGTGGACAGCCATGTGTATACGGGCTACACCATTCCCAGCTATTACGACAGCCTGATTGCCAAGCTCATCGTCACCGCGCCGGACCGCGAACATTTGTTGGCCCGCTGCCGCCGTTGCTTGGGCGAGTTCCAAATCGGTGGGATTTGCACCACCATTCCGTTCCACCAAAAAATTGTGAATAACCCGGAATTTATCGCCGGGAATATGGATACGGGCTTAATTGAACGCATGATGCGTGAAGAAAAAAAAGCAGATGAAAGCAAAAAATAAAATTATGGGCCGCCGGGCCTTGAAAAAATTTGTAGAGGCCGCGCGCGCCGCCGGGCAGAAAATTGTATTTACCAACGGCTGTTTTGATATTCTGCACGCGGGGCATGTAAGCGTGTTGGAATTTTCCCGCGCGAAAGGGGACGTGCTGGTGGTGGGGGTCAATTCGGACGACTCCGTCCGCCGCTTAAAAGGCCCCACCCGGCCCGTAAACACGCAAGGGGATAGGGCGCTGGTCTTGGGCGCGTTGGAAAGCGTCAGCGCCGTATGTATTTTTGAAGAAGACACCCCGTATAATTTAATAAAACTGGTCCGCCCGGATGTATTGGTAAAGGGGGGGGATTATAAACCTTCCGAAATCGTGGGCCGAGAATTTGCAAAAAAGGTGGTCCGTTTTGCCTTATTGAAGGGCCGCTCCACCACAAATATTATAAAAAAGGTAAGTAAATAACCCGCCTGGCGGCTTTCGGGCCGCGGTGCGGTGTTGCGTCAAGAGGATAAAAACATGGCTGATATTTTTGAGAAATGCAAAAACTATAAAGACGCCAAACTGGCCATGCGTATGGGCATTTACGGCTATTTCCAGCCGATTGAGTCCGCGCAAGGGCCGGAGGTAATGTTGGGCGGCAAAAAGTACATTATGGCGGGCTCTAATAACTACTTGGGCCTGGCCGATGACCCCGAAATGAAAAAAGCCGCCGCCGAGGCCGCCCTTAAATACGGTACCGGGTGTGCCGGTTCCCGCTTTTTGAACGGCAACACCAAGGCTGCCGATGCGTTGGAAGAACGCTTGGCCAAATTCAAACGCAAAGAAGCCGGGTTGATTTTTTCTACCGGCTACCAAATGAATTTAGGGGTAGTTTCCTGCCTGATTAAAAAGGGCGACTACGCCATTGTGGATAAACTGGACCACGCCAGCATTTTGGACGGCGTGAAACTTTCCGACGGGGAAATGGTGCGCTTTAAGCACAACGAACCCGGGGATTTGGACCGCGTTTTATCTAAACTGCCGCCGGAAGCGGGCAAGCTGATTATTGTGGACGGCGTTTTTAGTATGGAAGGGGACATTTGCCCCTTGCCGGAAATTGTAAAAATTGCCAAAAAATACGGCGCCCGCATAATGGTGGACGACGCCCACGCTACGGGGATTATCGGTAAAACCGGGCGCGGTACTTGCGAATACTTCGGCCTGGAAAACGGCGAAGTGGATTTAGTGGTGGGTACCTGCTCTAAAACGTTTGCCACGGTGGGCGGTTTTGTGGTGGGGGATGCGGACATTATCCACTATATCCGCCACAATGCGCGCAGCCAGATTTTTTCCGCCGCATTGCCGCCGGCTTGTGTGGCCTCTATTACCAAAGCGCTGGAACTGATTGAAAACGACACTTCCCGCCGCGATAATTTGTTCCGCCTGACCGCTAAACTCAAAAAAGGGTTGGAAGATTTAGGCTACGATTTAGGCACCAGCACCACCCCCATTTTGCCGGTACACGTCGGCAGTAATGAAAACTGCTTCAAAATGTGGCGCTCTTTGCACGAACTGGGCATTTTCTCTAACCCGGTAATTAGCCCCGCCGTGCCTCCCGGCCATGCGCTAATGCGCTTGACCTTAATGGCCACGCATACGGACGAACACGTTGAAAAAATTATTGACGCATTCGCCCAAGCGGGCCGCGCCGTAGGCATTATTAAATAAGTTTTACACTTACAAAAACCCCGCTTAGGCGGGGTTTTGTTTAGGAGCGTTATGATTACCGTTTGCGAAGTGACGGATAAAAATTTATCCCAATTTATTAATTTTCCGTTTGATTTATACAAAAATTCGCCGTATTGGGTGGGGGAATTAAAGGCCGATACGCGGCGCTTGCTTTCCCCTAAAAACCCGTTTTGGGCGCACGCCGTAAACAAGATGTTTTTGGCCTATAAAGACGGCGTGTTGGCCGGGCGTATTATGGCATTAGTCAACCACGCGCACAATGCGTACCACCACGAAAATATCGGCTTTTTCGGCTTTTTTGATGTTATCCAAGATGCGGAAGTTTCCCACGCTTTGTTTAGCGCGGGAGAGGCGTGGCTCCGCGCGCAAGGGGTGCAGGCGGTGCGCGGCCCGGCTAATCCGTCCAGCAACCATGTGTACGGCTTGCTCGTCAATAAGTTTGATACGATGCCCGCAATCATGATGCCGTACAACTTCCCGTATTATGCGGAGCTGATAGAAAAAGAGGGCTTTACCAAAATAAAAGATGTGTTGGCGTTCCACCGCACTAAAAACGAACAGATTTCCCCGCGGTTCCTAAAAGTGTGCGAGCGTTGTATGCGTGCCAAAGGGATTACGCTGCGGCGCTTAAACCTAAAACATATTGAGCAGGAGGCGGAAATTATCCGCCGCATTTATAACAGCGCGTGGGCGGAAAACTGGGGCTTTGTGCCCATGACAAAAGAAGAAATGGCCGACGTGGTGCAAGAGTTGAAAATGGTGGTGCGCCCCGAGGGGACTTGCGTGTTGGAAGTAGATGGAGAGCCGGCCGGATTTTATATTGCCATACCCAATATGAACCATGCGCTCAAAGAGTTGAAAGGCTCTTTATGCAATCCGTGGCGCGTGTGGAAAGCCTTGCGTGCGTGGCGGAAAATTAAAGATGCGCGCCTGATTATGTTGGGCGTGGCGCCGCAATTCCGCCAACGCGGGATTGATTTGGTGCTGATAAAGCATATTATTGACCATGGGGTAGCCGTTTGGAACGAGGCGGAGCTTTCCTGGGTGTTGGAAGATAACCAGGGGATTATTAGGGGGATTGTGGAGTGTGGGTGTTGGGAGGATAAGCGTTAT
>UQFW01000005.1 GCA_900540405.1 Candidatus Avelusimicrobium faecicola
ATCCTTACTACTCTTTTATTAAAGCAAATATTTTTACGATTGTCAAGCTTTTTTTATTTTAAGTTTCAATCCGTTAAAAACTTTACTTTCTGACTACTTTTATATTAAAGCAGTTTTTAATTTGTTTGTCAAATCTTTTTTTCAAAAATCTTTTTGCCGTTTCTAGCGGCTACATATATTATTAAAACATTTTTATAAAAAAATGTCAACACATTTTTTTTATTTGCCCGGCCGCTTGATCCGGCTCTCTGTTTTACTTATATATATGATACATTATTTTTTAAGGTTGCGGCGATATTTTTCCCCCCATGCGGCCATTTCACCCAATACCGGCTGCAAAGAAAGCCCCGTCTTGGTGAGCGTATATTCCACCCTCGGTGGAACCTCGGCAAATACTTTGCGCGAAAGAAGTTTGCTTTCTTCTAATTCCTTTAAGTTGCTTGTAAGCACTTTTTGGGAACACCCCACGCTTTTTTTTAATTCCCCAAAGCGTTTGGTGCCTGTCAGCAAATCCCTTATAATAAGGATTTTCCACTTATTGCCGATTAATTTGAGCAACACCGCCACCGGGCATGGCGGCAAATTCTTTTTTGTAATCATATTATTTATTATACTCTATTAGTTTCTTTTTGGCTACTAGCATACAAAAAAGTGCCTACTTTACAAAAGATACTAATAAAACGCAAAATAATAATGTCAGCCGGGCAAACAAACCGCCCGCTTATGTATAAGGAGATACAACATGAAAAAATTGGATATTAAAAATTATCAAAAAGAAAAAGGCCAGTTTGTAAACGCCAACGGGGCCGAATTTACCGTTAAGCCGGTCATCGCGCAAGAGGACGTTTCTACCTTGCACGCCAACTTTGTGGAAGTGGAACCCGGCCACTTTGCCTATGGCTACCACTGGCACGAAAGAAACGAAGAAGTGTTTTATATTATTTCCGGCACGGCCGCCGTGCAAACCAAAGATAAGGAAATTACCTTGCACGCGGGAGATGCCATTACATTCCCCACCGGGCCGGAGGGCGCGCACGTTATCCGCAACGCTTCCGACAAGGAAAAACTGGTTTATTTGGATTTTGGCAGTGAACACCTGCCGGAAATTTGCCACTTCCCCCAAATCAACAAAATGTTGGTGGTCCGCCAAAACGGCCTTACTTTTTACGACGAACCCGCTAAATAAAACCTTAAAACCCCGCCCGGCAAAGCGGGGTTTATTTTGCTTGCCAATAGGGTAGAAATCGGGCATAATAATAAAGATAAACACGGAGATAAAAAATGAAAATTAAAATTCAAGACCCGAACCTTTCCATCATCAGCCATTTGTGGATTTTCTATCTATATATCTTTATTTTTTCACTTATTTTTATTCCGCTGTTTTTGAAAGATGCGCTTTCTTGGGCCGCATACAACCAGGTTGCCCGGGAAATTTGCGAAGGGAACGGCATGATTTGCTTACTGGCCGCCAAAGCGTTCCCCTGGGCGGCGCTGGCCCTTTTGGGCGTGAGCTTTCACCTTATATATAAGGCGTTTTTTTCTGCCGACGCCAAACGCAACCGGGTCCGCACGCTGGAACTGCGGCCCGAAGGCGTAAAATTGGAATACACCAAACAAACAATGCCCGTCTTACTACCGTACGCGGAAACACAATTTGTATTAACGGTAAAGTGTGCCACGGTATCCACCCGACACGGCACTTTTCCGATAGTCCGCTTTTGTGATTTTTCTTTTTCACAAGGCACTCAAACTTACTCGTTCCGGCACGCCCGGATAAACCCCTTTTCCGCTATCACTAAACTGCTAGGAGCAGAACACGCTTTCAAAAAGTTTGAGCTGAAAGTGGAGCCGCTTTCGGAAAAATACGCGCACTTGCCGGAGGACAACCCGCTCCTTGCCAAGGTGGAACAGATGAATCCTTTTTCGGATAACCGCGCGGCGGAGATTATCCGCACCCGCCTGGAAGACTTCCGCAAATACGGGCTTATTTGCCGGTTTTCCGACGAAAACCGCTCTTTGTTGATGTATTTTTCCTTTATTTTTTTGTTTGCCTGGGGTTCCCTGGCGGTGCTTGCTTATGTACTCCGAGATTTCATTATGTTTTGTTGTTTTTTGCCGTTTTTGGTTTTGGCGCTTTGTTTCTTTATCCCGTGGTATAAAGATAACCGAATTGCCAAACAACTGGCCCGCTTGAAAGGGAAAAAATAATTTTTCCGTTTCCGGCGCTCCACGCCCTAATCAACCCTAAAACAGGGCGGGCGGAAAATTTTGTGCAGGATTTACAAACAGGAGATAAGAATGAAAATCAAAATCAAAGACCCCTCCACCTTATTTGGTGCCCACTCTTGGATTGCCTTGCTATATATTATTTTTTTTATGCTCGCGCTCAGCCCTTTAATGTGGGAAAAAGGTTCCTTTTCCTGGGCCGCGTACAACCAATTAGCTTTGGAATTTTGCGAAGGGAGCGGGATTGTTTGCTTGCTGGCATTCAAAATATTCCCCTGGTTGGCGTTAGCCTTGGTGGGTTTAACGATTTACCGTATCTATACAATATTTTTTTCGCCGAAGCGGCCCAAAAATAAAATCCGCACCGTGGAATTTTTGCCCGAAGGCGTACAGTTGACCTACACCAAACAACCGCGGCCCGTTCTGCTACCGTACGGGGAAACACAATTTATATTAGCGGCAAAATGTGCAACGGTGGCTAACAAGTTCTGTTCTTTTCCAAAGGTTATATTCTGTGAATTTACTTTTTTACAAGAAAATAAAACCATTTCGTTTCTGCACTACGAAAAGAATGCTATAAAAATGATTATCAACCTATTGAAAAAAGAAAATGCTTTCAAAAAGTTTGAACTAAAAGTAGACGCCGCTTCGGACCTTTCCAAGTATACTACTAAGGTTAATCGTTCCCAAGCCTCCAAAGGAATTATTGGCGCCATATTTGAAGAACAAGCGGCAGATTCTATCCGTGCCACGTTGGAAGATTACCGCAAATATGGCCTGATTTGCCGGTTTAGCAAAGAAGAACGCGAAACACTTGTGTATTTCTTCTTTGCACATCTTATTTTGAGCGGCATGATTGGATACGAGTTATATAAACAACCAAGTGTTACGCGTATTGTATTTGTGGCCCTTTTTCTATCTACTGGTTTATTGTTTATCTACCTTTGGTACCGAGATAACCAAATTGCCAAACAACTGGCCCGCTTGAAAGGAAAAAAATAACCCCTTTTAGGCTTTTACTGGGCGCACAATTTATTTATAATATAGGAAAGCAAACACCGTTTGCCACCGCCCGCACGGGCACAAGGGGGAACCATGGATATTAACACCTTAAATAAACAAGTTCAGCAAGAGAGCCTTTTTCTGCAAGACTTAAAACGCGAAGTAGGCAAGGTAATTGTAGGGCAGGAAGATTTACTGGAAAAAATGCTCGTGGCCCTGTTGGCCGACGGACACATTTTAATTGAAGGCGTGCCGGGTTTGGCTAAAACCCTGGCCGTAAAAACGCTTGCGCAAGCCATCCACGCGCAGTTCCAGCGCATCCAGTTCACGCCGGATTTACTGCCGGCCGATATTACGGGCACGCTGATTTTCAACCCCAAAGACGGTGTTTTTTATCCCAAACGCGGGCCGGTGTTTTCCAACTTTGTGTTGGCGGACGAAATTAACCGTTCCCCGGCCAAAGTGCAAAGCGCTTTACTGGAAGCCATGCAGGAACGCCAAGTGACCATTGGCGAAAAAACGTATGCGCTCCCGGCGCCGTTTATGGTGATGGCAACCCAAAACCCGGTAGAGCAGGAAGGCACTTACCCCCTGCCGGAAGCGCAAGTGGACCGCTTTATGCTTAAAGTGTTGGTGTCTTACCCCACGCGCGAAGAAGAAAAACTGATTTTGGAACGCATGGCCTCCCACCAAAAGTTGGCCGTTAATACCAACGTGACGCCGGAAATGATTATGCGCGCCCGCCAGGTGACCGACGGAATTTATGTGGACGAAAAAATCAAAAATTACATTGTAAATTTGGTTTTTGCCACCCGCGAACCCAAAGAGGCGGGGCTTGAAAAATTATCCTCTTTTATTGCCTACGGGGCCAGCCCGCGCGCAACTATTTTCTTAACGCAGGCGGCCAAGGCGTATGCGTTCTTAAACGGGCGCGGCTACGTCACGCCGGAAGACATCAAAGCCATCGGGTTAGATGTACTGCGCCACCGCGTATTGCTCACTTACGAAGCCGAAGCCGAAAACGTGACGGCGGACCAAATCGTCAAACAGATTTTTGAAGCCGTAGACGTGCCGTAAACGGTGCCTGGGGGCAGTATGGATACCGCGGAAATCCTAAAAAAGGTACGCCAAATAGAAATTCAGACCAATAAACTGGTGTCTGAAACCTTTGCCGGGGAATATTTAAGCGCATTTAAGGGGCAGGGTATTGAATTTGCCGAAGTGCGCGAATACACCCCGGGGGACGACGTGCGCGCCATTGATTGGAACGTGACGGCCCGCACCGGCGTACCGTTCATCAAAAAATACAACGAAACCCGCGAACTGACCCTGGTTATCGCCTGCGACGTTTCCGCCTCCCAGCGTTTTGGCTCGGTAGATAAACTAAAACAGGAAACCGCCGCCGAACTGGCCGCGCTGTTTGCCTTTTCCGCCATGCGCAATAACGATAAAGTGGGTCTGCTTTTATTTTCTGACAAAATAGAGCTGTTCGTGCCCCCTAAAAAAGGCAAAAAACATATTTTGCGCTTAATACGCGAATTGGTAGCCTTTGAGCCGCAGGGCCGCGGTACGGATATGGCGCTTGCACTAAAAACACTGGTGCAGGTGTTGCGCCGGCAAGGGATTTTGGTACTGATTTCGGACTATTTGTCCCCCCTGGAACAATTTGAAAAACCGCTGAAACTGGCGGCTAAAAAGTTTGATTTAATCCCGGTAGTCGTCACGGATAAACTGGAGCGCGGCCTGCCCGCGTGTGCGGCGTGCATGACGGTAGTAGACCCGGAAACCGGGCAAGAGGGCACCCTGGCTTTAACCGCCGCCATGAACGAGCGCTTGCAGGAAGATGCCCGGCAACGCACGGAAAATTTGACGAAACTTTTTAATCCCTTAAAAGTGGAGCCGATTACCGTGGACACCGCCCAACCGGCGGCCGACCCGGTAATTGCGTTTTTCCGCCGCCGCACCCGGCAATTAAAGAGGTAGCATGAAAAAATATATCACTTTAGTTTTGCTTTTTATGGCAGCAGTAGCCGGGTGGAGCCAAACGGCCGCCAAACAAGGGGCCGCCCAACCGCAAACGGCTCCGCAAGCCGCCGCGCCCGCCGGGGCACTTACGCCGGGGCAGGCCCCGCAAACAAGCCCGCAAGCCACCGCGGCGCCGGGGGTGGAATTTGCCCTTACGGAGCAAAAAATGCCCACGCAAGGGGTCTTTGCCGCGCCGCAAGAGGTGGTGTTTTCTTTTGCCTACACGCCGGATTACCACATTGTGCTGGACGAAACCTCCCTGCCAAAGGACTTTGGTTTTACCGCCAAACAGGGCGAAAGCAATTCCCCGGGCACTTATACATTCACTTTAACGGCGTTGCCGTTTACCTTAAAAGAGGCGCACTTTACCCCCCTTACTTTTCTTTTGCAAAACCAAGAGGGCAAAACGGTGGCCCGCCTGCAAACGGACGAAGCCACCTGGAACATCTCTAACGCCCAAACATTTAAGAAGAAAGACTTAAAAGAAATCCGCGACCCGCGCGCCCCGTGGAACTGGCTGTTGTGGGTGGCTGTTTTCATGGGCCTGGCCCTGGTGGCGGCGCTTATTATTTGGCTCGTTCTGCGCCGCAAAAACAAGGCTCTGCACATAGCTTTGCCGCAGGATAACCGCCCTTGTGACGTAATTGCCCTTTCTAAATTAGATGCGCTGGTGCAAAGCGGGCTGTGGGAACGCCAAGCCTACAAAACCTTTTATTTAACGCTAACGGATATTCTGCGTGAATACCTACTCAAACGCTTTGGGTTGGATACTTCGGCGGATACGTCTTTGGAAATGTTGCGCCGTTTGAAAAACAGCCACCAGGAACTCATTACGCCTTTGCTACCCCAACTGCGCCAGTTTTTAAGCTCCAGTGATTTGGTAAAATTCGCCCGCGCCGTACCGCCGGAACAGTACCGCAACCGGGACGTGCAAACCGTGCGGGAAGTGGTACAAAAAACACTCCCCCCTAAACCGGAGGCCCACTAATGCTTACTTTATTTTTAATTTCCTGCGGCGCATTAATTGCGGTATTGTTAAGCTCGCTACTAATCAAAACACCCGCCAAATGGTTTCACGCCCTCCTGGCCGGGGTAGCGGCCTGTATGGTTTTCTTTTTAATTGCGTTGTGTTTACAGCGCGTTTTTAAGGGCATAGCGGATTTTGTAAACCCGTGGGCGCTTTTGTTGGTTATCTTGCCGGCCGGCCTGCTGATTGCCAAAACCCTTTGGAAACAATCCTTCACCCCGCGCCTGGTTTATTCCCGCACCGCCGTATTGGCCGGAGGAAAAAACCTGCGCGCGGCACTGACCGAATGGCTCCCCAACCTGTTGTATGCCTTGGCGCTCACCCTGCTTGTGGTGGCATTGGCGCGGCCCGTATCCGTGGACCGCACCATTCTGCCGCCGACGGAAGGGATTGATATTATTTTGTTAATGGACGTTTCCGCCTCTATGCAACGGCAGGATTTCTACCCCAACCGCTTTACGGCGGCTATCCGCACGGCCGATAATTTTGTGCAAAAACGCTTAAATGACCGGATTGGCCTGGTGGTTTTCTCCCGCGCGGCTATGTTGCAGGCCCCGCTAACCCTGGACCACGAAGCCATCCGGGAACTTTTAGGCGCGCTCCATTTGGGAATTATTGACCCCAACTACACCGCCATTGGGGACGGTTTAGGGGTGGCAACCGCCCACTTAAAAGACAGCCAAGCCAAAAGCAAAGTGATTATTTTGCTGACGGACGGCGCCAATAACGCGGGCTCCATTGACCCGCGTTTAGCCGCCAAAGCCGCCCAGGCGTACGGTATAAAAGTGTATACGGTGGCTACCGCCAGCCCGCCGGGGAGCGGCATTTTTTCCAGTAATGAAGAAGAAATTGACGAAAGCCTGCTGTTGGAAATTGCCAACGAAACAGGCGGCAAATTCTACCGCGCTAAAAACGAAATGGAGCTTTCCAAAATTTACAATACCATTAATGAATTGGAAAAGACGGAATTTGCCCAAAGCATACAAACCAGCCAAAGCGATTTTTACTTGCCTTTTGTATTGGCGGGACTGTTGTGTTTGGGGTTGGGAATTCTGCTGGAAAAATTAATTTTAATCCGGGTGCCTTAATATGGAATTATTCGGTAAACCTATCTTTTTTATTTATTTTTTATTGGCCGCCGGGCTGACGGCCGCGGTGCTAGCGTTGGGAAAAGCGCGTAAAAACCGCATTATCAGCGCTTTGTTCGGGGCGGGAGCGTATCAAAAATTAACGCACGCGCTCCGGCTCAACCATACGGTAAATACCTGCTTTTTATTTGCCGGGCTGTTCTTTTTATTTGCGGCACTGGCGCGCCCCCAATGGGGAACGGAAATCGTACAGGCCCAAGGCCAATTTGCCCAAACCGTCATAGCGGTAGATGTGTCTGCCTCCATGAAAGCGCGCGATTTAACGCCCGACCGTTTGGCTAATGCTAAAAGTATGCTTTCTATGTTGGTTTCCAACTTAAAAGAAGAAAGAATCGGCATTATTGCGTTTACGTCGCAAGCGTTTATCCAATGCCCGGTGACGACTGACGAAGAAGCCTTAAAATACTTTATATCTTCCCTGCGGGCGGATATGCTGCCCGTGCCCGGCACCGCGCTTGCCAAACCGGTGGAATTAGCCGCGCGGATGTTAGCCAAATATCCCGGGCAAAAAGCGTTAATTTTGCTGACCGACGGCGAAGACCACGAAAAAGAGCAACTAAAAGCGGCCATTACGGCGGCGCAGAAAAACGGTTTGCGCGTAATTACTATCGGCATCGGCACGCAAGACGGAGAGCTGATACCGGATAAAGTGGATGCTACCGGCAAAGTGTTGGAATATAAAAAGGATAAATCCGGCAAAACGGTGGTCAGCAAATTGGACGAAAACGCCCTGATTGAACTGGCCCGCGCCACCAGCGGGGCGTACATTCACTATTCCACCCCCGCCCAAGTAGCCGCGCAGGTGGAAAAGAACTTAAAAGATTTAGATAAATCCACCGTTTCCGCCGGAGGACGGGCCCGCTATAAAGACCGCTACCAAATCCCGCTGGCGTTGGCTATTTTATGCTTTACCCTTTGGTTAGCCTGGCCGGCGCGCCGCCAAACCGGGGCGGTGGCGGCCGTAAAAAAGGTACAATAAAACTATGAAAAAGATTTTTTATACTTGCCTGACCCTTTTATTCAGCTCCGCCGCCATGGCCGGGGCCGCCGGGGATTTGGCTTCCGGCGGGCGCTTGTATAAAAAACAAAAATACGGGCAAGCGCTCCGGGCGTTCCAACAAGCGTTGCGCCGCCAACCGGGCAACCAGGAAGCCTTATTTAATATCGGCGCCGCCCATTACCGCTTAAAAGAATACCAATCTGCGCAAAGCGCCTGGAGAGCCGCCACCAAACAAAACGGCAAATTCACGCAAGACGCCCAATTTAATTTAGGCAACGCCTTTTACCGCGCCGACGATATGGATGGCGCTATTGCCGCGTACCGCCAGGCCGTTTTACTTAATCCGCAAGATAAAGAGGCCGTACACAACTTACAACTGGCGTTGGAAAAGAAACAGCAACAATCGGACTCCAAAAACCAGCAGAATCAAAACCCGCAAAACGATTCCCAAAACAAAGGCCAAAGCGGGCAAGGGGAACAGAACGAGCAAGGCCCGGCCCAACAAGACCCGCAACAACCGCAACCCCGCCCCGACCAAATGAAACAAGAAGAAGCCGACCGCGTGACCCAAATGGCTAAAGAAAACGAATACCGCCGCCCTATGCAAGCCACGTCCGCCGGGGGAGCCACGGTAGAAAAGGATTGGTAAAAAGATATGCGTAAACTTTTATTTTTTCTTTGGTGTTTTACCGCTACCGCCCTGGGGGCCGTCACGCTGACGGCTACGGTAGACAAAACCAATTTATCGTTAGATGACGAGCTGACCTTAACGGTGGAAATACGCGGGGCGGATATGAACTCCGCACCGCAGTTGCCCAGCCTGCCCGCTTTTAATGTCTATTCGCGGGATGTTTCCGCCATTAACATCAACGGACAGCAAACCAACACGTACCGCTATGTAATGTTGCCGCGTTTCCCCGCCAAAGCCACAATTGGCCCGGTCCGCTTTTTATATAACGGGCAAGAGTATCAAACGCAACCTATCAGCGTGAACATTTACCGCCGGATGCCCGCCGGGAAAACCGCCGGGGGCTCCGCACAAACCGGGGGCACCGCGCACACCGGGGGAATCCGTTTTGTTTCCGGCACCAACGCCAATAGCGGGCGCCGGGCTTTCGCGCCGGACCCGTCCCTTCCCCCCGCCTTAAATGCCGTTAATATGCAGGCGGAAGAGCGGGCCGGAAAAGGCTTTTTTATGGCGGCCGGGGTAAGCAGTTTATCGCCGTATGTCAACCAACCGGTAGAATTAATCGTGCGGTTTTATTATGCCGAGGCGTTTATAGACCAAGCGCCGTACAGCTCCCCCACCGTCAATAATATCTTTATGGAGCCGGTGGGCGCACAAACGGAAGGCACCCAAATTTTACGCGGGCGGATGTACCGCTATGTGGAACAAAAATATGCGCTTTCCGGCGTGAGCGCGGGCAAAGCCGTTATCGGCCCGGCCATGGTAAAATACCGCCTGGGCACCAACAATATGTTTTCCGCCTTTGACCGCCTGTTCGGCGGCGCCGCGGTGAGCGAAGAAAAAGTAGTCCAAACCGACCCCATTACCTTGCAAGTGCGCGCCGTGCCCGAAGCCGGCAAACCGGGCAGTTTCTATGGGGCGGTAGGCTCCGGCTTTACGTTAGCCGCCCAGGCAGACCGCACCCAGGTAGAAGCCGGCGAAGCCGTCAACCTGACCATTACCGTACGCGGGCCCGGCAACTTAAAACCCACCGCCGACTTAAAAATGCCGCCCATACGCGGGTTTAAGGTATATGATGTGGCGTCTAATTCCGTGGCGGTACCTACTGCCAACGGCACCCAAAGCGTAAAAACATTCACCACGGTTTTGGTGCCCGCGGCCGCCGGAATTTACACCATTGACCCGATTGAATGGAGCTATTTTAATCCGCGCACCCGGAAATATGTGACCCTGCGCACCCAACCGCTTTCCATACAAGTATCCCCGGCCACCCGCCAAAATACAGGCTACAATTTTGCCGGGGGCCCCTCCGATAATAACGGCATTAAACGCCTGGGAACGGACATACGCTACTTAAAAACTTCCCCGTTTGAACCGGCATACACGGGGCTCGCTACGCTAGGGAAAGCCAAATTTTGGCCGGTTGTATTTTTATTGGCCCCGGTTTTGTGCTTGTTGGGAGCCACCTTGGGTAAAAAATCCCTGCGGGCCAAACGCCCCTTATTAACGGCGCATGCGGCCCTTAAAAAAGCCACCACGGAAGCACAAATTTCGGAAGCGGTATCCGCTTTCTTGTTGCAACGCTTTAAGCTAAATACCGGCAGTTTGCAACTGCGGGAAATGATGCAAGCCCTGCAAAAACGCGGGGCGGATAAAGCTACGTTGCAGGCATTTTTGGCCCTGTGGCAACGCTTGGATGCGGCCCGGTTTGCCCCCCAACAATTAGGGCAAAACGAAACACAAGCCTTGGCCGCGCAAACGTGGGCTTTACTCAAACAATTAGACGGGGAGGCGCGCGCATGAAAAAATGGATATTGGCACTGGTAATCAGCATGGGGGCGCCGCTTTTTATATGGGCCCAAAATGCGGACAGCGCGGAAGAATACTACCGCCAAGGCCGCTACTCCGCCGCCCTGGGCGCGTACGAGGAACAACTGAAAAATGCCCCAAACAGCCCCTATCTTTACTACAATATAGGTAATTGCTATTTCAAAATGGGCAGTACCGGGTTGGCCGTAGCCAACTATTACCGGGCGTTCCGCCTGGACCCGCGGGATGAGGACATCCGCCATAACTTAAATTTGGCGTTGGAATCTGCCGGAGAAAAATTAGTGCCCGGCGGTGTGCCGGAAGTTTTGCATAAAGTTTATTTTTATTTTTCCGCGGCGGAACTGAAAGGGTTAAGCGTGCTGGCACTGGGGGTCTTTTCCTTACTGGCGTGCATTTGGCTGCTCAAACGCCGTTTGGGCCGCACCACGCTGGTTATGCTGGCCGTTTGGGTGGTAATAGCCGCCTGGGCCGGGAGCGTAAAGCGCCTGGAACAGGAAAACTGGGCGGTAGTAGCCGTGCCCGCGGCCGAACTGCGCAGTGGCCCGGGAATGAACTTCCCGGCCAGTGCCAATTTGTCGCAAGGGCATTTGGTCGTGGTGCAGGATACCCGCAACGCCTGGCAGGAAGTAGTAGTAAAATCCCAGGGGTTGCAAGGTTGGATGCCGGCAGACAGCCTGGAAAAAATTTAACATATTATAAAGAGGTGCTTATGTTTCTGGAACAAGAAGCGGACGAACTGATTAAAGCCGTAAACTATGTGAAAGAAAACCTGGCTAAACAGACGGAAGACTTAGCCGCCGAAATTATTAAATGTTTCAAAAACGGCGGAAAAGTAATTTTAATGGGGAACGGCGGGAGCGCGGGGGATGCCCAGCATATCGCCGCGGAATTTGTGGGCAGATTTAAGAAAGAACGCCCCTCTCTGCCGGCGTTGGCGTTAAATACCAACACTTCCACCTTAACCGCTATCGGCAACGACTATTCCTATGATGTAGTCTTTTCCCGCCAGATTGACGGGTTTGCCAAACCGGGGGATGTGGTTATCGGTATTTCCACTTCCGGCAACAGCCGCAACGTCTATTTGGCGTTGGCGCTGGCCAAACAAAAAGGGTGCTTTACCGCCGCGTTATTAGGTAAGGACGGCGGCACCATTAAAAACATAGCCGATTTACCGTTAGTAGTAAAATGGCCCAACACGCCCCGCGTGCAGGAGTGCCATATCTTTATAGGACACAGCGTGTGTGAATTAGTAGACCGCGCTTTTTAACCGTTTATGAAAATAGCTGTTGGAAATGACCATGCCGGTTTCCCGTTGAGAGAAACCGTTATCTCTAAGATAAAAGCTCTGGGCCACGAAGTGCTGGATTGCGGAACTACCGTACCCCAACGCGTGGATTACCCGGATTTTGCCTTCAAAACCGCCGCGTTGGTGGCTGAAGGTAAGGCGGACCGTGCCGTACTCATCTGCGGCAGTGGGATTGGTATGTGCGTAAGCGCCAACAAAATAAAAGGTATTCGCGCCTGCGTCTGCCATGACGACTACTCCGCCCGGCAAGGCGTAGAGCATGACAACCTGAATGTGCTTTGCCTGGGGGCAAGGGTAATCGGCCCCAGCGTGGCCGAAACCGTACTGGAACACTTTTTGGGCGCCGCTTTTATGGCGGGAACCCGCCACGAAGAACGCTTAAATAAAGTGCTAGCGGTTGAAGAACAAAATTTTAAGTAATCTAAAAAAAGGAATAACACGATATATGAATACAAAAGAAACACCGATGGCCGAAGGTATCATTCGCGAGGGCCTGATTAAACTGGACGGACTAAACTTTAACACCAAATTTTGGGCTAAAGATGCGTCCTTGTGGAAGCAAGATAAAGAATCCCAGGAATTTATCGTCAAATTCCTCGGGTGGCAAAAAGTATACAACTGGACCTTGGAACGCGCGGAAGAAATTTTGGCGTTCGCGGCCGACGTAAAACAAAATTTTAACCATGTGGTAGTAATGGGTATGGGGGGTTCCTCCCTGGCGCCGGAAGTTATCCGCACCGTATTCGGCAAACAAGCCGGCTACCCGGAACTGATTGTATTGGATACCACCAATGCGGATTGGATTAGCGCCGCCCGCGCCAAAATTGACCCGGCCAAAACGCTGTTCATTTTTGCCAGCAAATCCGGCGGCACGGTGGAGCCGTCTTCCCAATATGCGTTTTTTAATGACGAAGTTAAAAAAGCCGGCGTAAAAGACCCGGGCCAAAACTTCTGTGCCATTACCGATGCAGGCACCGGCCTGGAAGCATTAGCCAAGAAAAACAAATTCCGCAAAACGTTCATCAACCCTTCCGATATCGGCGGGCGCTTTTCCGCCCTGTCTATGTTTGGTATGGTGCCGGCGGCCTTAATGGGTGTGGACATTGTAAAACTGTTGGAAACCGCCAAAAAAGCGGCCGAAACCTTCGGCCCGGAAGCGGAAATGAAAAACAACGCGGCTTTACAGTTAGGCGCCTTTATGGGGGCCAGCTATGCCAACCACTCCAAAGATAAACTGACCATTTTGGCCCCGAAAGAATTAGCCGCCTTCGGCTTATGGGCCGAACAGTTGGTGGCGGAATCCACCGGCAAAGAAGGCAAGGGCGTGGTGCCCGTGGTGGGCGAAGGAATTGCCTTGCATTTTGACTACCGCGAAGACCGCATTTTTGTACATATTTCCTTGGATACGGAAGATGACAAGCGGGTGCGCGGCGTGACGGCGGATTTGGCCGAACGCGGCTACCCCGTTATGACGATTACCATGAACGACGTGTACGAACTGGGCGCCCAATTCCTGCTGTGGGAAATTGCCACGGCGGCGGCGGGAGCCATTATGGCTATCAACCCGTTTGACCAGCCCAACGTGCAAGCGGCAAAAACGCTCACCAAACAAATTTTGGGCAAATTGGAATCGCACGAAATCACGGACGAAGAACTCTACAAACCGTTTATGGTTGCCAAAGATTTGGAAGCCGAAGTAAAGGCAGACAATATCGCCCAAGATGTATTCTCCATTTTGGAAAGCAACGATTATATCGCCATTTTGCCGTATGTGTATCCGTCGGCGGAAGTGGAAAAAGCCTTGCTAGCACTGCGCGATAAAATTTTATCCCGCACCAAACGCGCCGTATTGTTTGGCTATGGCCCGCGCTATTTGCACTCCACCGGCCAGTTGCACAAAGGCGACGGCAACAACGGGGTGTTTATTATCCTGTCGGCCGACCCGGAAAACGACATCCAAATCCCGGGCCAGCATTACACCTTCGGGCAACTGTGCGCCGCACAAGCCTTGGGTGACTTCCGCGCCTTGGAAGAAAAAGGCCGCCGCGTAATTAAAATCCACCTCACGAAACCCGTGTTGGATGCGATTAACAACTTAAGCGCCAAATTCTAACTAAAACCCACAGAAAAGGCGGTCTTAACAGGGCCGCCTTTTCTTTTGAGCCCATGACACAAAAAGTATTTTTGCAAACCTTTGGTTGCCAAATGAATTTGGCCGACTCCGACGAAATGTTCAACCACCTGCGGGCACGCGGCGCCCAAAAGGCCCAAACGCCCGAGGAGGCGGACATCATTTTGGTAAATACCTGCACCGTGCGGGAACACGCCGAACACCGCGCCGTATCCTTTTTAGGGCGCCTGGCTAAATGGAAAAAAGAGCGCCCGGGCCGCATTATTATTTTTGCCGGATGCGCGGCCCAACGGTTGGGAAACCAATTAAAAAAAGAATTTCCGTTTTTGGATATTGTCGCCGGGGCCAAAAGTATGGATACTTTTTCCGCCCTGCTGGATAAAAGCGGACTCTTTCCCCCCGCCCAAGAAGTTTTGCCCCCGCAAACGGAAGGCTTAACCGGCTATGTGACCATTATGCGCGGGTGTGATTTCCGCTGTACTTACTGCATTGTGCCGTATGTGCGCGGCGGCGTAAAATGCTTACCGCACGAACAAATTTTGCAGGAAGCGGCCCAAAAAGCCGCGCAAGGCGCCAAAGAAATTATGCTTTTGGGCCAAACGGTAAACGCATACCGGGACGGCAACGTCAGCTTTGCGGATTTATTAAACCGCGTCAGCCAAGTGCCCGGCGTGGAGCGCGTGCGGTTTATGAGCCCGCACCCGGCCTATATCACGCCGGATTTTTTGGCGGCCGTGCGGGATAACCCCAAAATTGCCAAACACATCCACCTGCCTATCCAAAGCGGCTCCACCGCCGTTTTGCAGGCGATGAAACGCGGCTACACGCGGGAAATTCTGCTTGAAAAACTAGCCGCCTTAAAAGCGTGCGGCATGACGGTATCCACGGATATTATCGTCGGTTTCCCCACGGAAACGGAGCAGGACTTTCAAGACACGCTAACCCTGGTGGATGAAGCCCGGTTTTTTGCCGCCTATTGTTTTAAGTATTCCCCGCGCCAAGGCACTCCGGCCGCCCAAATGGAACTCCTGCCGGAACAAACACTGGAAGAACGCCTGGATATTTTGTTAAATAAAGTAAGGGATTTAAGCGCACGCGCTTACACTGCCCAAGTGGGCACGCACCAACAGGTGCTTATGGAAACCGAAAACAAGGGCCGTACCTCTAACAATTTTTGGGTAAAGACCACAAAAAATTATAAAATAGGCAGTGTGGTACCCGTGGAAATTACCCGCGCGGACGGCACCCTTTTATTTGCCAAGGAGTAAATATGAATAAGAAAAATTTTTCCGAAAAAAGACGTCACCCCCGCATGCCGGTCATCAGCAATTTGATTGAACCCGTCAACCTGTTTTACAAAACGCAAGACGGAAAAGAAACCAGCCTGGTGGCCATACTGGCGGATTTATCCGCTTCCGGCATGCGGATGATTAGCTTTTTGGGCGCTCCGTTGGCGGACCATTTTTCCATCAGCCTGCAGTTGCCAGGCACGGATAAAATGGAAATTGATGCCAAACTGGCGTGGGTAAAACAACGCGAAAACGTATACACCATTGGTATTGAGTTTACCAAAATCAATGACAAATACGCCAAGATGATTAGCGAAATGGCCGACGATTTTAACGATTGCGACACCCGCATTTTGTTAAAACTGCCGGATGTGTGCGTGCCTACCTGCAAATGCTGGCAGATTTGCAACAAAATCCAAAAAGACGAATCTTTATTTGAAAAATAAGGCGTTTTTATTAAACAGGGCCGGAGGGAACTAAAACTCCCCCGGCCCTTTTTGCTTTATATTTATTAAAATATGTGTATGAAACCCATTGTTATTTGCGGCCCCACCGCCTCCGGCAAGACGGAACTGGCCCTGTTTTTAGCCCGCCGCTTGGGCGGAGAAATTATCTCGGCCGACTCCCGCCAAACCTACAAATACCTGACCGCCGGAACCGCCAAACCCGCCGGGCAGTGGCAGGCGGGGCGTTATTTGGTGGAAGAAACCCCCTATCACTTAGTAGATTTTTTAGAGCCGCAAGAAGTTTTTAATGCGGGCGCTTTCGTGCAAAAAGCCCGGCAGTTATGGCTGGAAAATCCGCAAACGCCGTTTATTTTTGCCGGGGGAACCGGGATGTGGTTGCAAGCCTATTTTGTGGGTATGGATAATCTGCCCCCCTCCACTCCGCAAACCCGCCAACGGTTGGAAGATTTACTGGCCCGGCAAGGCAAAGAGGGCGTACACCGCGTGCTGGAAACCTTGGACCCCCAAAGCGCGGCGCAAATTCCCGCAGGCAACATTCAGCGCACCATGCGCGCGGTGGAGCTTTGTTGGCTGACGGGCAAAAAAGCCAGCCAAGTCCGCTCGGGCAAATTCCACACGTTGCCGGACCCGCAAAAAGCGGCGTTTGTGTACTTGAATTGGGATAAAACCGCCCTGGACGAACGTATCCGCCTGCGCACGCAAGCCATTTTTGAACCGATGTGCCGGGAGGCCCAAGCGCTCCTCGCGCAAGGCGTGCCCCCGGAGGCCCCGGCCCTAAAAAGTTTGGGCTATCCGCAAGCCCTGGCCTATTTGGAAGGCCGCCTGAACGCACAAGAAGCGCAAGAGCAAATCCGCCTGCTCACCCGCCAATACGCCAAACGCCAACGCACTTGGTTCAACCGCTACACCAACGCGTTGCGGCTAGACTTGCAAACCGTGCCCGATTTTAACCTGCCCGAACTGGCGGAAAAAATCTGCCGTTTTGCCGGGATATAAAGAGATAAAACGCCCCGGGTTTTCGCCCGGGGTTTAGGGTGCGCCGTATATAAAAAATCCACCCGCCGTACAGGCCGGGCGGATAAATCTGTTTCTTTTTTATTTTTCCCAATACTGGTCGCCGGACTTGGTCCAGCCGAAAGATTTACAAATTTTAGTGCCCAAAGTGTCATTACACCCTTGGCCGGTGGCCACCCAACAAAAGCCTTTGCCGGCATTGGTATCCCCGGAATAATCCAACATGATTTCATAATTATTACACATTTTACTGCGGTTGGACGCCGCCACACGGTTTCCGCCGTGCAACAGCAAATAACTGTTTCCGGTATTGGCATAAGAAATGCTTGCATTATCCGCCGCGGCAGTGCCGCCGGCAGGCATTTCTATATCCAATTCATCAAACCGGGTAGCATAGCGCCCATTGGCTAAATAAAATGTTTCCTGCGCATTTTTAATACTGCGGGAAAGCGTTATCATTTCCGTATACCGCGCTTTTGCCACCGCCACCGTATATTGCGGCAGTGCCACCCCGGCCAATATGCCGATAATTAAAACAACCACCAATAATTCTATTAATGTAAAACCTTTCATTTTTTCCTCCGGCTTAAAAGCTAAAAGCCATTATATCAAATAAAGAAAGCCTGCGACGCGGGCGGCAAACTTTATAAAATAAAAGTATGGAAAAAGTTATTTTGGTGGGAGCCCGCCTAAAAAATGCCCCGGTGGAAGAATATTCCCTGGCCGAGTTAAAGCGTTTGACCCATACCGCCGGGGGCACGGTATTAAAAACGGTTCAAGTGCGCCTGCAAGCCTTTAATGCCGCCACGCTTATCGGGTGCGGCAAACTGGAAGAACTGGCCCTGGAAGTACAGGCGCTGGAAGCCGACACCGTTATTTTTGATGATGAAATTTCCCCCGCCCAACAAAATAATTTGGAAGAAATCCTCCCCGCCAAAGTGATAGACCGCACCCGCCTGATTTTAGATATTTTTGCCCAACGCGCCCGCACCCAGGAAGGCAAATTACAGGTGGAACTGGCCCAATTAAAATATTTATTGCCCCGCTTGGGCGGCAAGGGCACGGCGCTCATGCAACAAAAAGGCGGCATTGGGTTGCGCGGCCCCGGGGAAACCAAACTGGAGTACGATAAACGCCGCCTGCGCCTGCGCATCAGCAAACTGGAAAAAGAAATAGACACCGTAAAAGCCGGGCGGGAACTGCGCCGCCAACGCCGCAGCCAAATCCCCCTGCCGCAAATTGCCCTGGTAGGCTACACCAACGCCGGGAAAAGCACCCTCTTAAACGCGCTGACCCACACCCAAAGTGTATATGCGGATGATAAACTTTTTGCCACGTTAGACCCCACCACCCGCCGGGTGCGTATGCCCAGCGGCGGGGAAATGCTGTTTACGGACACGGTGGGATTTATCCAAAAATTACCGCACAGCTTGGTCACGTCTTTCCGGGCCACGCTGGAAGAAACCGCTTTTGCGGACGTAATTTTGCATATCCAGGATGCGTCTTCCCGCAAGCGCACTGCACAGGCGCAAACCGTCTGCCGGATTATTACGGATTTACAGGCCCAGCACATCCCGGTTATAGATATTTTTAATAAGGCGGATTTACTTTCCCCCGCGCGGGCGGAATTATTGCGCGCCCAAAACCCAAACGCCGTTTTCATTAGCGCCGCCAACGGGGCCCACTTGCAAACTTTACTGCGCCGGGTGGAACAAGCCATCAGCTATAAATGGCAAGTCCGCACGCTTACATTGCGCGCGGACCAATTAAATAAAATCGGGGCCGTTTATGAAAAATCCCTGGTCATTCACCAAACCCCGCAGGCAGACGGCGGCTTGCAATTAACCGTTATGGCTACCGTAGGGAACTACCAAAGTTTACAAAAACACCTTAATTAGCTTGGGCGTTATCCAAGGTTTTAATAATGCGGGTAAATTTTTCGTTCGTCAGTTCGGCCGCCTGCGGAACCGCTCCCACAGAAAACACCCCCGGCACATGGCCGCGGATAAAGGCGGACACCGCACTGGTAAACCCGGTAAACACAAAATACGCATCCGCATTTTGCAAGGTGGAAACGGCCTTGCCGTCGGCATCCTTAAATTGCATACGGTTGCCCTTGCCGGTAAAAGACATAGACACCACCCCCACCAACTGCCCGTCCGCCGTAAACACGCCGCCGCCGGAATTGCCTTGCCGCACGCCGAAATCGGTAGATACAAAATGTTGGAGTTCGCTGATAAAATACGCTTGCCCGCCGGCGTTATACAGCCAGGATACGCCGCCGTTTTCCACCCGGGGAACGGCAATAGCGGGCGTTAAGCGGGCCGATACGGCGGCATCAAACGTCAGTAGCCGCGGGCGCTTGGCGTTCCACTGGGCGCGGGATTCCGGGTAGACGTCCAGTTGTTTTTCAAACTGCTCCCGCGAAAAACGCTTCCCGCCGCGCGGGGCAAAAAAAGCCCAATCCCGCTCTTGCGGGGCCAGGCGGATGAGCGCCACATCAAAACTACTACTGCGGTTTTGGCGCGGATTATACCCCGGGAAAATAAACACATTTTTCTTTTGCGCCCCACTGCGCACGCGCACTTGGGCGGCCAAATCATCCTGTGGGGCGGAAACTACATCCACCTGTACGGTGCAATTTTGGTTATTGCGGCAGAAATCATACACACAATGCGCCGCCGTAAGCAGCCAATCCGGCGTAATGCGCACGGCCTGGCATTGGGCGCTCATCAGTTTTTCGGAAGACGTTTCGTCCCCCCATACGGTAATGGCTTTTTGCACCAAAAAGGCATCTTCGTTTACGGCAATATCCGCCTGTGCCTGCGCCAAGGCGGCACACAAAACACACAAAAAGGTTAAAAAATAATATTTTATTTTCATACTTACAGTGTATATAAAAAATGCAAAAAACGCCACTTTATCCGCATAAGAGCCCAACCTAACCCCCAAAATTTAATATAATGATTTATATGACTATTACCCTGTTAATTTTAATCAGCTATTTCCTGGGAGCCGTTCCGACCGGCTACCTGATTGCCAAGAAAACCATGGGCATAGACATCCGTGAACACGGCTCCGGCAACCCCGGCGCCGCCAATGTGTACCGTACCGTAGGCAAATGGGCCGGGGTCAGCACGTTTTTGGTAGATGCCTTAAAAGGGTTTATTCCCGTTTGCGCGGCCTTAAAATTGTGCGCCGGGCACCCGTACCGTTATTGGGTGGCTATCGCGTGCGGCACGATTGCCATTTTGGGCCACATGTGGACGATTTATCTTAAATTCCGCGGCGGCAAAGGGGTGGCTACCTCGGCCGGCGTTTTTGCGGCTTTGTTGCCTATTCCCACCGCTATTGCGTTTGGCGTATTTGTAATTTGCGTGGCCTTGTGGGGGCGTATTTCCATCGGCTCCATTTTTGCGTGCGTGGCGTTGCCTATTGCCAGCTTTTTTATCGGCAAGCACCCCATGGGCGTAAACGTCATGGTGACGGCCATTTCCCTTTTGGTTATTTACAAGCATGTACCTAACATTAAGCGCCTGTTGGCTCATAAAGAGCTAAAGTTTGAAGACGGCGCCAAAAAGAGAAAAGAAAATGTCCATCCATAACATTACCGTTTTCGGCGCGGGGATTTGGGGCAGTGTAATTGCCCAACATTTAGCTAAAAAAGGCTACCGCGTGTCTTTGTGGGAATATTCCGAGCCGCTGCTCAATGTATTAAAAACCAGCGGCACGCACCCGAATATTCCCAATTTTAAGTTGCACGACAACATCCGCCTGACCGGGGACGTTGCCGAAGCCGTGAAAGATACGGATATGCTGGTGTTTGTGATTTCTTCCAAAGCTATCCGCGCGTTCTGCCGGGAGCAATTAAAACCGCTCCTAAACGGCAAAGCGGTGCCTGTGGTCAGTGCGTCCAAAGGCATTGAAGATAAATCTTTCAAAACGATTTGTGAAATTGTGGAAGAAGAACTGCCCCAAATAAAAGGGATGGCCCTGGCCTTTAGCGGCCCGAGCTTTGCCTTGGAAGTAGCGCAAAATGTGCCTACCAAAATTATGTTGGCCGGAACGGACGACGTTTTGACCGGGCAAATTGCGCAAGTATTTAACGGGGACCCCATTATTGTAGTGCCCGCTAAAGACCGCCGCGGTGTGGAATACGGCGGGGGCATTAAAAACGTGTTAGCCATCGGGTGCGGCGTGATTGACGGTATCGGTGACGGCGCCAACGCCAAAGCCGCCCTGATTACGCAAGCCCTGGCGGAAATGAACGATATTACCGTCAGCCAAGGCGGCGCGGCCAATACCGTGTACAGCCTAGCCGGGTTTGGTGACGCCATTTTAACAGGTATGTCCGCCATTTCCCGCAACCGCCGCTTGGGCGAAAAGCTGGGCGCCGGCCTAACGCTGGAAGAAGCCAAAAAAGAAGTAGGCACTATTGCCGAGGGCGTAAATACCGTACAAAGCGTGTATGATATTGCCCGTAAAAACCATTTACAAACCCCCATTATAGATGCCATTTGGCAAATTGTTTGCCAAGGCAAAAAGCCCCATGTATTATTACATGCCATGGGTTTTACCAACCGGGGCAATAAATAGGAAGGAACGATTGTTATGAATAAAGATGATGTGATACGCCATTTAACCCGCCACGTATTAGACAAAAAACAGGCTAAAACGTCGGTAGATAAAGTATTTGAAATTATTAAACACGGCCTGAAAAGAGATGGCAAAGTAGTTATTAGCAATTTTGGCTCTTTCCATTTGAAAATGGCCCGCCCGGTCACGCGCCACAACCCCAAAACCGGGGAAAAGGTGCAAGTGCCCGCCAAGCAAAAAGTACGGTTTAAGCCGTCCGAAAATCTGCTTAAATAAGTATTTTTTCCGTCTGCATTATATATACATGAAAAGCCCCCGGGTTTATTTGCCCGGGGGTTTTTATAGTCAAACCATATTTTACAATACTTGTTTTAAGGTGAGTGGCAAGGCAGACTTTTGAACCGCCTTGGCGCTGTGGGTGTTTATTTTTTTATCCAACCCGAAGATATTTACCCGGTATAACACCAATAAATGGCCGTCCTGGGTTTGCACGTCATCAATTTCAAACACTTTATCCGGCAAGTTGCTGTCGGACTCCAACACCACCACCATTTGTTTGTTGAAATCCACTTGCGGATATTCCCCGCGGGCGGATTGTTTGAACTTTTTATAATCGGCGGTACTTTTGATAACACGCGCTTTGACGGGAGCATTAATCATGGTGATTTTGCTTTCTTCGCCCGCCGCAACCGGGGCCGGCTGAACGCCCGTGGAAACCACGCTGGCACCGTCCGGCAAGGTGACGGAGGTGGTTTTGACCGGGGTTTCTTCTTCGCCCGGTTCCGGCATACGCAGGGCAATACCCGCCATACCTTCCACCTTAATTTTGGAAAGTTGGGAAGAAAGCTCCGCCGAATCCACATACTCCGGCTCTTTTACTTCCACCACGCCTTGCGCCGGGGAGGCACCTTTCATATCCACCACTTGCACGCTTTCCCCCGCGGGCGCAAGCGGCATTTCCCGGGGTTCTTCCGAGGAGGCAGAAACGCCGGGGCGCACGGCAAAGTGCATGACCAGCATCCCCAGCGCAAATACCGCAATAAAAGAAAGCCCCAACAGCACGGTTTTTTTGTTCATATTATTTCTTCTCGTATTTGGCTACAATTACGGAGCGCAAACCGCCGCGCGGCGTAAACGTACCCGTGACGGTGGCCTTTTTGGGGTGGCAGGCTTTTACCACGTCATCCAAAATTTTATTGGCGATATTTTCCATAAAAATACCCATATCGCGGTATTCCAACAAATAATATTTCAGAGATTTTAATTCCAAGCACAATTCATCCGGGATGTATTCAATGGTAATGACCCCAAAGTCCGGCAGGCCGGTTTTCGGGCAGACGGAAGTAAATTCCGGCAGCTCAATTTTAATATTGTAATCGCGTTTATACTGGTTCTGCCAGCATTGGATTTCCGGCAATACAGCATCCGCGTTTTTCCGCGCGTGGGCGGTGGTATAACCAAAATCAATATCGTTCGTCATTTTATGTTTAATAACCTCACTGAATTAAAAAATATCAAAGCGGCTCCGCCCGTCAGCCCGCCGGGTATTATATACCACGCCAGGGGCTCCCGGGCCACAAAAAGCACATAGGCCGCCAGCGCGCCGCCCGCTAAAAAGGATAATACCAAATTAGCCGTCACCGCGCGACGCATTTTTTTATGTAATGCAAACAAATCCGTAATGGCGGATAAATTCCCCCGCTTGATAATAATATCCACCCAATTATTATAGACGTTGCGGCCCGAAAAGAACACCAGGCTCACGTCCGAGCGCAACAGGGCAATAATATCGTTGAAACCGTCCCCCACCATGGCTACTTTTTGGCCCAACGCCCGCAAGTTGCTTACAATTTCCGCCTTGGTTTGCGGGAGTACATTAAAATTCATTTTTTCTATGCCCGCCTGGCGCGCCACCGCCCCCACGGAATCTTCGTTATCGCCGGAAACGACAATCACCTCTTTCTTCCGTTCATGCAGGAAAGAGACCATTTCCGCCGCCCCGGGGCGCAAGGTATCGGACAAAACAAAATAACCCAAAAACCGGTCATTTTTAGCCACGCAAATTAACGGGTTTTGCCGGGAAGTATCTTCCACCCGGGTTTGGATTCCCCGCTCCAACAGCCAGCTTTCCCGCCCGCACATAATTTTATCCCGCCCGCAAACTGCCAAAACGCCCATGCCGGGCAATACGTCAAAACAGGTTAATTTGCGGGTGCGGACTTTATGCTGGGCGACATACAAATTGACCGCTTTGGCAAAAGGGCCGTCCACCTGCTGTTCCGCCGCGGCGGCCGCTTCCAACAGTTGTTTTAAGGCCACCCCTTGCGCGGCAAACACCCCGCTTACGCGCAACTCCCCATACGTCAGCGTGCCGGTTTTATCAAAAAATAACGTCTTTGCCTCCGCCAAGCGGTGCAGAGCCTCCGGGTTTTGCAATATAATCTGGCGGCCGCGCGCCCCGCCCCGGGCAAAAAGTTCTGCCAACCAGACGGAAAACACCAACGCGGGCGAACACGCAAACGCCAACACTATCAAAAAAACCCCGCTATAATGGGCCCAATCCGGCTGTGCGGCCGTATATAGCCCCCACGCATAAGCCGCCCCCGCCAACACCACGGCAGACGGCACGAGCCATGCGCTGGCTTTATCCAGCGGGCTAACGCCGGGGGAGCGGATAATTTCGCTATTTTTTACGGCGTCTACAATCCCCATGACGGCAGAGCGGTTTAACAACCCGGTGACGGTAATATACAAATCGTCCGTTTTATTTAAGGTGCCGGCAAACACGCGGCTGCCCTTTCTTTTGGAGGCCGGCAACATATTGCCGGTAATAATGCCCTCATTAACGGCACTGGTGCCCTTGGCTACCAGGCCGTCGCACGGGATACGCTCCCCGGGGCGCACCAAAATCAAATCATCCGGGCGCAACTCCCGCGCAAACACTTTATATTGTTTCCGCTCCCGCAGAACACGGGCGGATTTAGGTAAAAAATCGTCCAATTTTTTAATAAAAACATGGGTGCGCTCCTTCTTTAACACTTCCCGGCGCATTACCCACAACGCCAACACGGTAAGCAGGGCACATTCCCCATATAAATTTTCCGGCAATCCGGCAATAGGGCGGGCCGTAAAAGTTTTAAGCAGAGAATACGCAAACGCGGCGGAAACAGACAGGCTCACCAAACACGCAAAGCTGATACGCCCGGAAGCGGCATCCTGCAACGCGGCGCGGTGAAAAACATCCGCACAGAACAAATACATACATAAGGAAAGAATAAAAATACCCGTACCGGCATAATCGCCCGCTACGGCAAACAGAATAAGCCCGCACAAAACTACGGCTATTGCCAGCCGGGTTGTAAAAGAGCTGGACGGTATGGCAAATGCCGCAGAACGGACAGAAGAAGGGCTCGTCATAAAATTGAATTACAGGAAACGGCGCGCCACTACCGCCTTGCGGCCGGCATCCGTGCGCATCATTCTCATTTTATACTCGTATTTAGCGGCATGGGCCGGGTCCAACTTGCGGGCCACTAAATAGTTAGCCACCGCCCCTTGCGGGTCTTCCAGCGCCAACATATCGCCCATCAAATCGTACGCGGGCACATATTTGCTGGCAAGCTCTTTGGTTTTGGCTAACATACCTAACGCGGTATCCGTTTCGCCCCGTTGGAACAGCAGTTCCCCCATATAATAATAGGCCAGGGCATAGGTGGGTTTTAAGTGGGCGGCTTGTTCAAAATCGTCCATGGCGTTGGCGTAGTATTTCATTTTGGCAAACGCGCGGCCGCGTTCCAACAGAGCCCGGGCAGACGGCCCCTGCAGGCGCAACAGGGTGGTATAGTCCGCCACGGCGGCCTCGTAATCGCCCAATGCAAAATAAGCCAGCCCGCGGTTCAAGAAAAACATGGGATAGTCCTGCCGGATATTATACGCTTTGGCAAAACTGGTTAGGGATTCCGTAATCAGCCCTTGTTGGTAATAGGCAATACCCAGGTTCATCCACGCCATAAAATATTTGGGGCGGATATTGGTGGCACGCTGTAAATAATACACCGCGTCCGAATAGCGGCCCATATCCAGGAGTAGCGCGCCCAAATTGTTATACGTTTCCGGCACGTTGGGGGCACCCTCCAACGCTTTGACATAATCCTGCTCGGCCAGTTTTTGGTTTTTCAGGCGTTCCCGCGCGGATTTGGTTTTCAGCCGTTCAAACAGTACCCCGCGGTTGGTGCGCGCGGCAATATGCTTGGGGTTCTGTTTTAATACCGCCGTATACAACTGGATAGCTTTGGTAAATTCGCCTTTATCGGTAGCCAGTTGGGCTTGCTTAAAAAGTTTATCCTGCTTGCTGGTGCAAGCGGCTAATAACAAGATAGAAACAGCCAAAACCAAACATTTTTTCATTTTTCCTCCTGCGTTTTTTTAGCCGGCTTTAATAACGCCACCGCCAGCAAAACACCGCCTATGGTAATGAAAGAATCCGCCACGTTAAAAACGGGCCAAACCCTAAAATCCAAAAAATCCACCACAAAGCCTAAACTTATTCTATCATAAAGATTGCCCAACGCTCCGGCAAAAATACATAAAGCCCCCCATTTAACCAAAGGGCCGTTTGCCGCAAGCTCTTTCCAGCTGTATGCCAAATAGGCCAAAACCGCTATCATCACCCCAATAAGCAGTAAGTTGCCGTTTTGCATAAGGCCAAAGGCCATGCCGGTATTTTCCACATAGTGCAACCGGAAATACGGGAAAAACTCCACATCCCGCATTTGCAAATAAGCCAACGCCCACACCTTGCTGGCGCGGTCCAACGCGATGATAAGCGCGCCAAAAATCCACACGGCCTTATTAGCCGCTAACCAGTTTTTCAGCGCGCTTAATGCGTTAGACACCGGCAGGCTCCTCGGCGGGGACGGTTAAACCTTCCCGCTCCAATACGGCGGCACACCGGGCGCACAAATCCGTATGTTTGGGGTTCGCGCCAATGTCTTCTTTCCACTGCCAGCAACGCGGGCATTTGGTGCCGGGTGCGTGTACGGCTTCAATCGTCAGTTCGTCGGCGCCGTCTTGTACGTCCACCGCCGACACAATGGCAATTTCCGGCCACAGGGCTTTTGTTTCCTGCAAAAATTGCTTCATTTCCGGGCTGGAAGTTTTGAAAATCACTTTGGCTTCCAAAGAGGCCCCGATAATTCCTTTTTGGCGGGCGGTTTCCAGCTCTTTTTGCACCAGGTCGCGCACGTCGCGAATTTTGTTCCATTTTTCTTCCAATTTTACATTGGGAACCATGGACGAATTGCACGGCATATCGGACAAGAAAATGCTGGCAGGCAAACCGGCCCCCGCTTTGGTTTTAAGCAATACCTGCCACGCTTCTTCCGCCGTGAACGAAAGCACCGGCGCCATCAGTTGTAGCAAGGTTTGCACAATTTCCGCCAGCGCCGTTTGCGCACTGCGGCGGGAATGGGCACTGGCGCCCAACGTATACAAGCGGTCTTTGGAGGCATCCAACATAAAGGACGACAAATCCAAAATGCAGAAGTTCGCCACCGCACGCATAGCTTGGCGGAAATTAAAGGTTTCGTAGCCTTTACGCACTTCTTGGATTAAAGAATCCAAACGGCCGAGCATATATTGGTCCATTTCCGTCATATCGGCCGGGGCCACGCGGTGTTGGGCCGGGTCGTAATCAAACAAGTTGCCCAGCGCATAGCGGATGGTATTACGCAATTTGCGGTAAGTATCCACCGGGCCGCCTAAAATTTCGTCGGAAATGCGCACGTCTTCCTGATAGTCGGACAGCGCCACCCACAGGCGCAAAATATCCGCGCCGAATTTATTGATAACGTCTTCCGGCGCCACGCTGTTGCCCAACGATTTGTGCATGGGGCGGCCGTTCTGGTCCAGCACCATCCCGTGCGTGACAATGTTTTTGAAAGGCGCTACGCCCTCCAAGGTGAAAGACGGAATATAAGAGCTTTGGAACCAACCGCGGTGCTGGTCGGAACCTTCGGAATATACATCGGCCGGGAAGTCCAACCCGCGGTCTTTCAATACCGCCGCCCAAGATACGCCGGAATCCAACCATACATCCAAAATGTCGGTTTCTTTGCGGAAGTCTTGGCAGCCACATTCGCAGGTGTACCCTTGCGGCATTAATTTTTCCACCGGGTCCGTGAACCAAAAATCGGAGCCTTCTTTCATAGCGCGCTCTTTAATAAAGGTAAACAGGTTATGGTCTGTTTGCGCCTTGCCGCATTTTTTGCAATACAAAATGGTGACGGGTGTACCCCAGAAACGCTGGCGCGACAAGCACCAATCCGGGCGCAGGCCAATCATGGCGCGCATACGTTCTTCGCCGCCGGCCGGGTAAAATTTAACATCTTTTAAGCCGTCCTGCAATTTTTGGCGCAGGCCGTCTTTATCAATGCTCATAAACCATTGTTCCGTAGCGCGGAAGATAATGGGGTTATGGCAACGCCAACAATGCGGGTAGCTGTGCGTGATTTTTTGTTCTTTAATCAGCGCGCCCAGTTCGTCCAGTTTTTGCACCATTTTGGGGTTGGCTTCAAAAACGTGCATTCCTTCAAAAAGGCCGGCATCTTTGGTATAGCAACCCTTTTCGTCCACCGGGCAGAAAACGTCCAGGCCCCATTGTTTACCGGCGCGGAAGTCGTCCTCCCCGTGGCCGGGCGCGATATGCACAATACCCACCCCGGCATCCATGGTCACAAAGTCCGTCCAGATGATGGGGTTTTCCTTACCGGAAAGCGGGTGTTTGTAGGTGAGGCCCACCAGTTTGGCACCGGGCACTTTGCCGGCTTGGGTCACTTCCAACCCGGTATTTTTTACAAATTCTTCGGCTAATTTTTCGGCCACAATGTAGTATTCGCCCGTTTTGGAGTCTTTCAAAATGGAGTAGTCTTCCGTATTGGAAACGGCCGCCGCCATGTTGGACGGAATCGTCCACGGCGTAGTGGTCCACACCGCTAAAGACACCGGCTTTGAAAAGTCCAACTCGCCAAACACTTCCACCGTGGGGTGCGCCAAACGGAAGCGCAAATAAATAGAGGTGGATTCCACATCTTTATATTCGGTTTCCGCATCCGCCAAAGCGGTTTCACAATGCGGGCACCAGGTAATGGTTTTTTGGCCTTTATAAACGTAGCCTTTTTCAATCAAATCCAAAAACACGCCAATCGTAATGCCTTCGTAGCGGGGGGACATGGTCAGATAGGGGTTATCCCAATCCGCCTGTACGCCCAAACGCTTAAAACCCTGGCGCTGTATATCAATAAATTTGGCGGCAAATTCACGCGCTTTTTTGCGGAAAGCGGGCACATCCGTAATGTGCTTTTTATCTTGTTTTAATTCTTTAAGCAGCGCCTGTTCAATCGGCAGGCCATGGCAGTCCCACCCCGGCACATAAGGCGTATAACAGCCCATTAATGCCCGGCTTTTAAGCATAATATCCTTAATGGTTTTATCCAATGCGTGCCCAATGTGTATTTTACCGTTGGCGTAGGGCGGGCCGTCGTGCAGAATAAAGTGGCGGCCGGCTTCGTTCTTTTTAAGCATCGCCTGGTAAAGGTCCAGTTTCTTCCAAAAATCTAAAATGAGCGGCTCTTTTTGCACCAAGCCCGCACGCATAGGAAAATCCGTCTGCGGTAAAAGTACCGTGGCGGAATATTTATTTTTACTGTTTTTTGCCATGAGAAAAAATCACTCCGTATATATATTAAGGATATTTATATTATAGAAAATTTAAGGGGGATAGAAATGCTCTTTGCCTATTAATTTTATTTGTCCGTTTGCTTGTGTAAATATGCGTGCAGTTTGGAAATGGTTTCCCGGCTGACGGTATGCTCCATTTTGCAGGCATCAATATCGGCCGTGCGCGCACTAACGCCAATCACTTCGCGCAAAAAGCGGCTTAAAATAGCGTGGCGGCGCTTGACGTCTTCGGCCACCGCGCGCCCTTGGGGGGTCAGTTCCACGCCCCGGTACGGTTCGTGCCTTAAAAAGCCCATTTTAACTAGCGCGGCCACCGCGCCCGTCACGCTGGGGGTTTTTACGCCCAACATATCCCGTATATCCGTAATGCGGGCGCGGCCGTTGTCGCTAGCTACCAACAAAACGGCTTCCAAATAGTCTTCCATATTGGACGATAATTCCTGCACCATATATTCCCCCCGAAAGTTAAGTTATACTAACTTGTATTATGGCAAAAATGCCCCCGCCACGGCAAGCACTTGCACTTGGGCAAATTGTTGTTATAATAAAAGTATCCCAGTTAGGAGAATATTATGGACACAAACGCTTATACCGCGCAGTTTTTGGAAAAGTTAATCCAAAAAGACCCCGCCCAACGGGTATTTCATCAAGCCGTGCAGGAAGTTGTTTCTACCCTCACGCCTGTTTTACAGCAAAACCCCAAATATATCAAAGAGCGCATTTTGGAGCGCATTACCGAGCCGGAACGCACCATTATTTTCCGCGTGCCGTGGCAAGACGATAAGGGCGAAATTCACGTCAACCGCGGTTTCCGCGTGCAATACAACAGCGCCTTGGGGCCGTATAAAGGCGGCATGCGTTTCCACGCCACCGTCAACCAGGACGTGCTGAAATTTTTAGGCTTTGAACAGGTGTTCAAAAACAGTTTAACCACGCTCCCGCTGGGTGGCGGCAAGGGCGGCAGTGATTTTGACACCCGCGGCAAAACGGACAGCGAAGTTATGCGTTTTTGCCATTCTTTTATCAACGAACTTTACCACCATATCGGCTATCATACCGACATCCCCGCCGGAGATTTGGGTTGCGGCGCGCGGGAAATCGGCTATATGTTCGGCCAGTACAAAAAACTGACGAACGATTTTACCGGCGCGTTTACGGGTAAAAAACCCAACTGGGGCGGAAGCCTTTTGCGCCCGGAAGCCACCGGCTACGGGGTGGCGTATTTCGCGCAAGAAATGCTGCGCCACAAAGGCGATAGTTTAGAGGGCAAAACGTGCATTATTTCCGGCGCGGGCAACGTGGGCATTTACACCATGGAAAAGCTGACCCAGCTGGGGGCTAAAGTGGTGGGCCTCATGGACTACGACGGCAGTATTTACGACGAACACGGCATAGACGAAGAACGCCTGGCGTACCTGAAAGATTTAGTATTTGTGCGCCGGGGCAGTTTGAAAGAGTACGACAAAAAATTCCCCGGGGCCCACTTTAGGCCCGGCAAAAAAACGTGGGATATTCCGTGCGATTACGCCTTCCCCACCGCGTGCGAAAACGAGCTGGACGGACAAGACGCCCAACTGCTGATTAATAACGGCTGTAAAGGCGTTTGCGAAGGCTCCAATATGCCCTGCACGCCGGAAGCGATAGAGCGCATTAAAGCGGCCAAACTGTTGTATTCCCCCGGCAAAGCGTCCAACGCGGGCGGGGTGGCGGTATCCGGCCTGGAAATGACCCAAAACAGCATGCGCGTATATTGGACCCGCGAAGAAGTGGAAAAATACCTCCAGCGCATTATGAATAGTATTCACCAAAACTGTTTGGAAGCCGCCGCTATGTACGGCATGCCCGGGGATTATATGGCCGGGGCCAACATCTTCGGCTTCAAAAAAGTGGCAGATGCCATGATTGACCAAGGGCTTGTGTAAGACCGTTTGCCCCCGCATTTTGAACCCCCGCACACCGTTAGGCGTGCGGGGCTTTTTGCGGCGCGGAAAAATTCCCTTAAAAATCCGCCGGATTTTAGGCGCCCCTCATATTTCAGCCTGCCACCACGCATTACGGTAGTAAATAGTTTTTTTAGAGGCTCCTAAATAAAAAAGGCCCGCGCTCCCAAAGGGAACACGGGCCACAAACAACCGATACCCCAGATTCTGTCAACCCTTGCGGGCTGTGATAACCATTACTCTAAGCGGCCTACTTGGTCACGAACGCGGGCAGCGTGTGGACCGGCTTGGCCTTGCTCCATGCGGGGTTTACCGTGCCATAGCCGTTGCCGGCTATGCGGCGGGCTCTTACCCCGCCATTTCACCCTTACCCTTGCGGGCGGTATACTTTCTGTTGCACTTTCCGTCCAGCGGGGATATGGCCCCGCCGTCCCGCCTTTTCAAGCGGCGCACTGCCTTGTGGAGTCCGGAAGTTCCTCCCCTGGAGCCGGAACCGGCCCGGGGCGGTTATCTGGGTTGTTTGTAAATCTTAAAAATTTTACCAAATGCCGCGCACAATTAAAAGCCACCGAATAAATCCGGCTGTTCGGGCGCTTTGTTTTTTTTGGCGGGCGTGCGCGCTTCCTGCCGCACCACCGGCTTTACTTCCACTCCGTTTACGCTATTATCCGGGGCGGAAGGCGTTAAAATTTCTTCGTCTTGCGGCAGGCGGACAATCGGGTTGAAACCCAACGATTGTTTGGCATCCATGGCTTTGTTGGCCAGGGCGTCCGGCGCTTTGTTTAAGTGGCGCAAAACGTGTTGGATATGGATAGTAAACCGCGCCGCCAACTTGCGGATAACCGCCATGCGGGCCGCTAAATCCGGGTGTTTTATTTTATATTCGCCCAAATACTGCTTAACCAGTAATAAAGAATCGGATTGGATAAATAATTCCGTGGCGCCCAATTCCCCCGCTTTAATCAGGGCCAATTTTAAGGCAGTGTATTCGGCCTGGTTGTTGGTGCAGTGCGGCATAAAATGCCCCTCTTGCGCCAAAATTTTACCCTCCGGGCTGCAAATGACATACGCCGCTGCGCCGGGGCCCGGATTGCCGCGGCTGCCGCCGTCTATATTTATCTTTATTTTCATACGTTATATTTTAGCAAATATACAAAAAATTGCGCCGGCGCCGGCTATATTATCGTATAATAAAAAAGTTATTTATTTTAATAAAAAAGGCAAATACTTATGCTTAAATTCAAAAAAAGAAAATTATTAAAGCTCAAATTAAAATGGGGCCTTTTGCCCGCAGTTATCTGTGCGATTGCGGCGGGCATTGTGTGCGGGTTGTTTTTCCCGCCGTGGCTGACCCGCGTATTTATTACGGTAAACGGCCTGTTCGGCAATTTTTTAGGGTTTATTATCCCCCTGCTGATTGTGGGTTTGGTGGCGCCGGGAATTGCGGAATTGGGCCGCAGTGCGGGTAAAATGCTGTTTATTACCACCGTTTTGGCCTATGGGTTCACCTTGGCGGCGGGTTTTTTCAGCTATGGGGTGGCAGACCTTACTTACCCGTGGATAATTACCGCCGCGGACCGCATTACTTCTTTTGGGCAAGCCGTGGCGCTAAAACCGTACTTTACGATTGCCATGCCCCCGCTTATGGACGTAATGACCGCCCTGGTATTAGCATTTACCTTGGGGCTGGGAATGGCGGTAATTAACGGCAGCCGCCTGAAAGGGGCCATGCAGGATTTTAGGGATATTATAGACCATGTGATTGTGGCGGTAATTATTCCGCTCCTGCCGTTGTATATTTTCGGCATTTTTTTGAATATGACGGTTGGCGGGCAAGTGGCTACGGTGCTGGGCGTATTTGCCAAAATTATCGTGCTGATTTTTGCCATTACCGCCGTAATGCTGGTGTTGCAATTTACGCTGGCGGGATTGGTGGCGCACAAAAATCCGTTTTCTATGCTTAAAACCATGATGGTTTCCTACATGACGGCTTTGGGTACGCAATCTTCCGCCGCCACTATTCCCGTCAACTTAAAACAGGTGGAAAAATTAGGCGTGCAAAAAGAAATTGCCGGCTTTGTGGTGCCGTTGTGCGCCACCATTCACTTATCCGGAAGTACCATGAAGATTGTGGCGTGTTCCATGGCTATTTTTTTAATGCTGGGCCGCCCGTTGGATTTCACCCAATATGCCGGATTTATTTTTATGTTGGGAATAACCATGGTAGCCGCGCCCGGCGTGCCCGGTGGGGCCATTATGGCGGCACTGGGTATTTTGCAAAGTATGCTGGGGTTTGGGGAAACGGAACTGGGGCTGATGATTGCCCTGTATATTGCCATGGACTCTTTTGGCACCGCTTGCAACGTGACGGGTGACGGCGCGATTGCCGTATTGGTCAACAAAATTTACGCCCGCCACCCGGTGATACCGGCGCCCATGCCCCCGCAGGAAACCACCGGCAACCCGCAAGGCGTACATATCGGATAAAGGCCGTTCTTCCTATCACAAATAAAACACACCCCCGGCGCACTTTTTACAGGCCGGGGGTTCTTTTTACTCACAAATTTCCCATTTTTCTATTATGCTTCTTCCAACGGTTTGGGCGGCAGGGTGTCCGGCACCGGGGCCGAAAGCGGAATGGTAAACCAGAACGTGGACCCTTGGCCCAAGCCGGCGCTTTCCACGCCAATCGCGCCGTTGTGCGCGTTTACAATTTCCTGCGCGATGGAAAGGCCCAAGCCCCAACCTTGTTTTTTTACGTTGCGGTCATTACCCGCCTGGTGGAATTTTTGAAAGATTTTTTCCTTTTCCCCATGGGAAATGCCGGGGCCGTTATCGGACACGGAAAAAAACAAATTTCCGTCTTGCGTGTAATAACGCACTTCCACACGCCCGCCGGTGGGGGCAAATTTAATGGAATTGCCCAACAAATTATTTAACACTTGCGAAATACGGAACCGGTCCGCATATACGGTAATTTCTTCCGGGAATTCGTACGTTTGCAAAAAAATGCCTTTTTTCTGCGCATTGACCGCCTGCAACGCCACCACGTCCGTCACCAGGGCATTAAACACAAAGCTCTTAAAATCCATTTTGAATTTGCCGGATTCTATCATGGAAATATCCATTAAATCCGCCATCAGCAAGTTCATATTGTCCGTAGCTTTGATAATGTTATTCAGGGCAATTTGGTCACTGTTGCCCGTACCGCCTTGGGGGTTATCCATCATCAGTACAGACGTAAAACCCTGAATGGAAGAAAGCGGCTGGCGCAAATCGTGCGCGACGATAGACATAAATTTACTGCGGATGTCGTTTAAGCGGTTGAGTTCCTGGTTGGAAAGGCGCAGTTTTTCCACCATACCTTCCAAAATATTCACTTTGCCGGAAAGTTGCTGTTGCAAAGAGGCAATTTGCTGTTGGTAATTATGCTCCGCTTTCATAATGGTACGGTTCATTTTTTTAAGCACAAATTTGCGCGTTATCCAATACGTCAGCAAAGAAAGCGATGCCGCCACCAACAACGAGTAAGAAACAAACATTTCAAACATACTCATAAGGCTATACCTCTCAATCTATTTTTTCCCCCAGCACTTGTTCCAACCGGGCGCGGGAAACAGCCCCCTCCCGGATTAAATGCGCGGGATGCTGTGCCAAATTAATTACGCTGGAGGCCACCGGGGAAAGCGTGCCGCCTAAAAAAATATAGTCCGCTTTGCCGTCAAACGTTTGCAGAATGTCCTTTTCCTGCGTGAGCGTAGGCTGGCCGTGTAAATTGGCACTGGTGGAGGCCAGCGCCCCCCCCATTTGAGTCATTAATTCTACTAAAAAACGGTTCCCGGAAACCCGGATTCCAAGCGCCGCAAAGCCGCGCAGGAGCGGTTGCCCCGCCGCATTGGCCGGTAAAATAACGGTTAAAGCCCCGGGCCAAAACGCTTGCGCCAGTTTTTGCGCTTGCGGGCCCCACTGCGTAATGGCTTTGGCCTGTTCCACCGTACCCGTTAAAATCTGCAACGCACTGCCTGCCGGGCGGTTTTTAAGGGTGTAAATGCGGGAAATGGAGTCCTCGTTAAACGCATAAGTACCTATACCGTATACCGTATCCGTCGGGAATACCGCCACCGCGCCGCGGGCTATATCCTGCGCGGCGCGCGCCAGTTGCACGTCCGTCAAATCGGCGGCGTTAAAAATCTGCGTCTTCATTTTTTTCTTCCTTGTGGGGGCGGTCTATAATCATTACAAATTCCCCCTGCACTTTATGTTTTTTGCCCAAATCCGCCGCCAAACCGGCCGCCGTACCGCGGAGCCATTCTTCGTACACTTTGCTGAGTTCCCGCGCTAAAATAACCGGGGTATCTTCCCCCAAGGTTTTGGCAATCAGCCCCAACATTTTAATCACGCGGTAGGGCGATTCATACACCACCACCGGATTGCCCACGCCATACGCGCCGGATAACAATTTGGCCGCGCGCCCGGGCTTGCGGGGCAAAAAACCCAAAAAGGTAAACGCGCCGCCGGTAATCCCCGCCCCGGCTAATGCACACGCCACCGCGCTGGGGCCGGGCAAGGACGAAACTTTAATCCCTTTTTCTACCGCCGCTTTTACGAGCCGCCACCCCGGGTCGGAAATACACGGGGTTCCGCAATCGGACACCAACGCACACGTTTTGCCGCTTTCCAATACTTCCGTGCAACGGCGGATAGAAAAATCGTCATTTTCGTTATAACGGAACGTCGGTTTAGAAATGGCAAAATGGGAAAGTAAAATTTGGGTGCGGCGGGTGTCTTCGCACAGCACGGCATCACACGTTTTTAATACCTCTAACGCGCGTAGGGTAATATCTTGCAAATTCCCGATAGGGGTGGGCACAATATAAAGCATATATAAAGTATATAAAAAAACACGCCGCCAAAAACAAATACAAAAAAAATTACCCGCTTATAAAGCGTTATTTTGTAAAATAATAGTTTGTTATTTATATTAGAAAAAGAGGTAAAAACAGGAAGCAATGTCTAGGATTTTATCCAAAATCAAGTTAAACACATTCGCCATTATTTTGGCCATTATCGGCGTAGTAGCCGTTATGACGTGGATTGTGCCCAGCGGCGCGTATGAAAAAATTGAAGTAGACGGCCGCCAAGTAGTAGTTGCCGGAACGTATCACCCGGTGCCCGCCAATCCGCAAGGGTTGTTTGATGTATTAAAAGCCCCCATTCAAGGTTTTTCCAACACGGCGGAAGTGGTGGTGTTTCTGCTGGTTATCGGCGGGGTGTTAAGCGTGGTAGAAAAAACCGGGGCCATTGCCGCCGGTATTCAAGCGGCCAGTGCGTTTTTCCAACGCCGCCCGAAACTGCGCTTCTTGTTTATTCCTTTGGGTATTATCACTTTTTCGCTCTGCGGGGCCACCTTTGGCATGTGCGAAGAAGCCCTCATCTTTATCCCTATTTTTATCCCGTTGGCGCTTTCCCTGGGGTATGACTCTGCCCTGGGTACCGCCATTCCGTTCATTGGGGCGGGCGTAGGGTTTGCGGCCGCGTTTACCAACCCGTTTACGGTGGGTATTGCGCAAGGTATTGCGCAAGTGCCGCTGTATTCCGGCATTGGCTACCGCTTTATTATTTGGGTTATCTGCACCAGCGTTGTAATTACCTGGTTAAGTTTCTATGCGCGCAAAATCCGCAAAAATCCGCAAGCCAGCCTGACTTATGATTTTGATATTGAAAAACGCAAAGAGCTGAAACTCAACAAAGAAGAAACCCGCATGACCCGCCGCCAAAAACTGGTACTCTTGGCCTTTGGGTTAGGCATGGTCGGGCTAGTAGTGGGCGTATTAAAACCGCAAATTTGCGATATGATTAAAGGCATGTGGGGCGTGGACTTAATGGAAATGCTCCACTTGGAAGCTACCGGCTGGTACATTACGGAAATTGCGGCCTTATTTTTAGGTATCGGCTTCTTGTGCGCCGTCCTCGGCCGGATGAAAATGAGCCAATTTAACGACGCCTTCTTTGAAGGGGTGCGCGGTATGGCGGAAATTGCCATGCTGCTCTGCTTTGCGCAAGCCATTGTGCTGATTGCCAACAACGGGCATATTTTGGATACACTGCTGGAGTATATGTCCGGCATGATTAAACATTTGCACCCGGTGTGCGCCTCTTGGGCGGCGATGGTGTTGCAAACGGTGATAGACTTTTTTATTCCGTCCGGCTCCGGCAAAGCGGTTTTGACCATGCCCATTTTGGCGCCGCTGGCGGACTTAATCGGCATTACGCGCCAAACCATGGTGCTGGCCTTCCAACTGGGCGGAAGCTGGATGAATATGGTAATTCCCACGGACCCCGTGACGATTGCCGCCATCGGCTTTGCCCGCATTGCTTACGGCAAGTGGCTTAAATGGATGTTGCCGCTGCTGGTGCTGATGTATTTATTATCTTTTGCTTTATTAGTGCCGCCGTATTTAATGAAGTGGCAATAATTGATTTTTTATCCCGCCGCAATTTTTGGGGCTACACCCCTTGTTTGAGCCGGCGGGATAATTTTATGTAAAACAAGCCTTACCGAAAGAGGAAAACAAAGAAAAAAATGAAAAAACTGCTGTGCAACACTTACTTCCTGGTCTTTACCATTATGCTGTTTGTAGCGGCGCTGACCTGGATTGTACCCACCGGCCAATACAACCGCGTGGAAAAAGACGGTAGAACCTATGTACAAGCCGGCTCCTACCATAAAGTATCCGCCAATCCGCAAGGTATCGGCGTATTAAAAGCCCCCGTGGAAGGGTTCACCCAATGCGCGGAAATTATTGCGTTTATTTTAGTAGTAGGCGCGCTATTTACCGTTATTGAGCGGACCGGGGCCATTAATACGGTCATCAAAAAAATAAGCTATTTCTTTTCCACCCACCCCCAATACCGCAAGTTTTTTATTCCTGCGTGTATGTTTATGTTCTCGCTGTGCGGGGCGCTGTTTGGTATGGAAGAAGAAACACTCATTTTTATTCCCATATTTATCCCGCTGGCTATTTCCCTGGGGTATGATACCGTGGTGGGAATGTCCATTCCGTTTATCGGGGCGTTTACGGGCTTTTCGTCCGCGTTCGTCAACCCGTTTACGGTGGGGATTGCCCAAACCATTGCCGAACTGCCCATGTATTCCGGCTGGGAACTGCGCCTGGGCATTTGGTTTTTGTTTACCGCGGTAGTGGCTACCTTCTTCAGCATTTATGGAGAACGTATCCGCAAAAACCCGACCAAAAGTTTAACCTATAAAATGGATTTGGAAAAACGCGCCGAACTGCAAGTGATTAATGACGTAGTGGTGGACGATTCTTTCCGCCTGACCCGGGCGCACAAACTGGTGTTGGCTTCGTTTGCGGCGGGTATGGGAATCCTGTTTTTCGGCATTATCAAATACCAGGGAAATTGGTATATGACGGAAATTGCCGCCGTATTTTTGGGCGTGACGGTTGCCGCCGCGTATTTCGGCAAACTTACCGTCAACCAAAGTACGGATGCCATTATTGCCGGGGCGCAATCCATGGTAAGCGTATGTATTTTAATGGCGCTTGCGCGCTCCATTGTAATTGTGGCCACCAACGGCTATATTTTAGATTCGTTCCTGCACTCCATGACTAAAAGTATCGGCCTGTTGCCGTCCGTTTTGGCTCCGCAAGCTATGTTTATCATCCAAACGGTACTTAACTTTTTTATTGCCTCCGGCTCCGGCCAAGCGGTTTTAACTATGCCGATTATGGTTCCGCTGGGGGATTTGGTGGGTGTATCGCGCCAGGTGGTTATTTTGGCCTATCAGTTTGGGGAAGGTTGGGGCAACCCGATTATCCCCACGGCTCCCGTCACCATGGGCGCCTTGGCCTTGGCGGGGATTTCCTACCCCCAATGGGTAAAATGGTTTATGAAGCTGGAACTCATTTTAATTGTTTTATCCATGCTGGTACTTATCCCGGCGTATTATATTTGGTAAAATAAAAGGGGTCCTTCGGGGCCCCTATTTTTTGAAGGATGTACCTATGCTTCCCCAACTAACCACCTTAACTTATTTGGCCTGGCAAGACTGGACCGTATTTTTTTTAATTTTGGCACTTACGGCCGGCGTGGCTGTTTACGGCAATATCCGCTTGAAAAAAGGCGGCAACAAAGCTCTGGATTACCTGCTGATGGGCCGCCGCCTGACACTGCCCCTGTTTGTAGCCACCCTGGTAGCCACCTGGTACGGCGGCATTTTCGGCGTGAATGAAATTACGTTTAACTACGGCATTTACAACTTTGTGACACAAGGTGTTTTTTGGTATGCGGCGTATATTATTTTTGCCTTGTTTATTGCCAACAAAGTGGCGGCCTACCAGTCCGTCACCCTGCCGGATTTAGCCGGGCGGATGTTCGGCCCCAAAGCCGCCAAAACCGCCGCTATTTTTACATTTTTTTATATTACCCCCATCGCTTATGCGTTAAGTTTGGGGATGTTCTTAAATATGGTGTTTGGTATCAGCATTTTGCAAGGTATGATACTCGGCACGCTGTTTTCGTGTTTGTACTCGGTATGGGGCGGGTTTAAGAGTGTGGTATTTTCCGACGTGGTGCAATTTACCGTAATGTGCCTGGCGGTACTGCTGGTGGCATTATTTTCCGTACATACCTTTGGCGGGTGGAGCTTTTTGAAAGCGAACTTGCCGCCCGGGCATTTTACATTAACCGGCGGAAACGGCATTATGAACACGCTGATTTGGGGCTTTATTGCGTTATCCGCACTGATTGACCCCAGTTTCTACCAACGCTGTTTTGCGGCAGAGTCCCCGGCAGTTGTAAAAAAAGGCGTTTTAATTTCCACCTTTATTTGGTTTTGTTTTGATTTATGCACCACGGCGGGCTCCCTGTACGCGCGGGCCTTACTGCCGGATGCCCAACCCGGGGAAGCCTACTTCTTTTACGCCATACAACTGTTGCCCACCGGGCTGAAAGGCTTGTTTGTGGCCGGCATTTTAGCCATTATTTTATCCACCTTAAATTCCTTTTTGTTTATTGCGTCCAATACGTTAAGTTTTGATTTATTAAGAAGCCGCTTCAAAAATGTGGTATTATCCAACCGCATTTCCCTGTTTGCCGTGGGGGCGCTCGCGGTGGTGGGGGCGGCTGTTTTTAAGGGCAGTTTTAAGGAAATTTGGCTCACGCTGGGCTCGTACTTTTCGGCCTGTTTACTAGTGCCTATTTTAATGGGCTACCTTTTCCCGGGGCGCATGACGGATAACGCCTTTGTGACGGCCTCCCTTACCAGTGCGGCCGGAATGACCCTCTGGCGGTTTTTGCCGGTATTCTTGCGCCACGCCCAGAATGATTTTGGCCGGGGCTTATCCGGCGCGGCGCAAACATTAGCCCCCTTTTACATCGGGCTTCTTACCGGCCTGGCCGTTATTTTTATATACTGTTTAGGGAACTATGCAAAACCTGTCAAACGTATTACTTATCGGTAATGGCACCTTGCCCGGGGCCGCGTTGTTAGAGCGCCTGGCCCGGCAAGCCACCTTTATTTTAGCCGCGGACGGCGGGGCCGACAAAGCCCGCGCGGCGGGCATACAGCCGGACCTGGTAATTGGGGATTTGGATTCCCTGGCCTCCGCGCCGGAGCAAGTGTTGCGTGTCCCCCGCCAAGATAATACCGATTTGGAAAAAGCCCTGGATTGGCTCACAGCCCACCGCGCCGGGCGCGTGTGCATTGTGGGCAGTGTGGGCGGACGGTGGGATTTTTCTATTGGGAATTTTCTATCCGTTTATTCTTATTTGCCTGCGCTGGATATTTATTTTGCCGGGGACGGCTGGAAAATTTATCCGCTTGTGCAGGGCACGCAAAAGGCCGTGCGGCCGGGGGCGCGGGTGAGTTTAATTCCGTTTACCGCCTGCACCCGGGTAAATTTGAGCGGCACGCAATACCCCTTAACCAATGCACAACTGGCCCTGGGGCACACCGGGCGCACCTTGAGCAACTGCGCACAACAGGCGCAAATAACCGTGCAGTTTGAAAGCGGCTTTATGCTTTTGTATATAGAAGATTAACAGACTTATTACCGAAAAAGCCTCCCATTGGGGAGGCTTTTTTGCGTGGTGCGGATAAAACCAAAATGTAAACTTAAAAGTGTTTCTTGCGGAATTTTTGGGCCGGTTTCCAACCGCCGTCCGCCGCCTGAACCACATACGCGCGGGCTTTTTCCGTTTGGCCCAACGCCCAATAAACAAGCCCCAAATGATACGCAATTTCCGGGTTTTCGTTCACAAAAGCGGGGTCAATCCCTTGTAAAATATCCAACGCGCGCGCATATTCCCCGCGCCGGTAATACACCCACCCCAGCGTATCCTGGAAAGAGCCGTCCTGCGGTTGCAAGGCTAACGCTTTTTCCGCCATTTTTTGGGCTTTTTCCAACCGGGTATTGCGCTGGGCCAAACTGTACGCCCATAAATTATAAGCCGGGGCGTTATCTTCTTCCTGCGCCAGAAGGGCTTGCAGTTGGGTTTCCATTTCTTTATATTTTTTTAAGCTCTCCAGCGTAAACGCATACGCCAGGCGGGCATCCGCATATTCCGGGCGGGCCGCCAGTATTTTTTTAAGCACCCGCGCCGCCGCACGGTGTTGGCCGGCATCTTGCAAAGCCAACGCATAAAAATAGCCGATTTCCACACTGCCGTCAAACTGTTTATAGGCTTGTTTTAAGGTGTCCAACGCGGCTTGGGAATGGCCCATTTTTTGTTGGTAAAAACTGGCCTGCAACCACTTGCCGGAATTTTTATTATAATCCGCCGCGGCCTGCAAATACTTGAGCGCCTGCGGCCAATCCTGCCGTTGTTCGGCCAGCATAGCCAAAAAATAGTTGGCGTTTACATCCCCGGGGTCTATTTGGGCGGCTTTTTGGTAATATTTTTGGGCGTTTTCCAAATCTTTCCCCACCAGATAAACGGAGCCCATGCGCGTATACATATCCGCACTTTGATAGCCCAATTTTTCCAGTTGTTCGTACTCGCGCAACATAAAAAAGAAGTTGGAAGTCCGCTCAAACAGTTCTGCGCGGCCCAAGTAGGCATCTTCGTAAGCGGGGTCTAAATCGGTGGCTTTGTTGTAAAAGGTTAAGGCTTGTTGCGGGTCTTTCATCCGCCAGTAGTGTTTGCCGAGTTCCACATACACCGCAGGCGCAAGCGCGGGCACTTTTTCCGCCAGGTTTTGCATTTCTTCCACGGCTTGCGGGGTGCCCTCATACGCCAACAGCAGTAAATACTGGTATGCAATACGCGCATCTTCGGGCGACAATTCAAGCGCTTTTTGGTAGGCTTCTTTGGCGGCGGACACTTGTTGCTGTTTTAACAGATAAGCGGCCCGCACCGTCCAATCGTCTTCGTCCGCTTCGGGCGTGATAAAATCGGCATATTTTTCCACCTCCGGCAGGCGGTTTTGCATAATGGCGGTGGCTACAATATTGCGTTTGAGATAGGCCGAATCCGGCGCCAAAGAGAGGGCTTTTTCAAACAAAACAAGGGCCTCGGGGGAGTTATCCCGCTGGGCATACAACCCCTCTACAAAGGTTTTATACAGGGCGGCCTCGCGCGCGCTTTGCGGCCCTAACTTAAACGCCCCCGCAGGCAGGGCGAGCAATAACAAAAATACCCAGCAATGTTTCATAGCATTTTCCCCATTAAAAGCGCATCTGCGGAGCCGTAAAATTGCTTCCGCCGCCCCAATACGGTAAACCCGGCGCGCCGGTACCAGGCTTGTGCCGGGAAATTTTGCGCGTGAACTTCCAGCGTAATACGCTTTACGCCATGCGCGGCCAATGCGGCCAGGAGTTGCGCCATTAATGCCTTGGCAACCCCGCGGCGGGTAAACGCCGGGTCTACGGCGGCATTTAGAATTTCGGCCTCATCCGCGGCGTAGCGGGCGCAAATAAAACCGACGGTTTTTTGTCCGTCACGCGCCGCCCATATTACGGCGCACGGTTGTTTTAATTCCCCCGCAAAGCCGTCTTCCCCCCACCCGGCGGCAAACGGTTGCCGGGCCTCTATGCGGGCCAACTCCTCCGCTTGGGCGAAAACAGCCGGTAAAAATTCCATATTATTTACCTAATAGTTCAAAGCGGGCCGGTTTCAAGTATAGAGGCTCCAACGCATCTTTTTGGTATGCGTCATTTTGCGCCACCGCCACCAAAGTTTCCGGCCGCACAATACAATCCTTAAAATCCGCCAAAGTATAGCGCCCTTCCAGTAAAGTTTCCAACGGCGTATGCTCTTTATCGGCCCCGGCCACAAAAAGCGGCTCCTTGCGGGCGGCCAAACGCGCCAATAATTCTTCGCGCGAGAGCCACTGGGGGGCCTCGCTTTGCGCATTAAAAATTTGCAGGAAGTATTCTTCCCTAAATGCGTGCCACACCACCGCCAAAGAGCCCGTCGGGTTTTGGGCTTTCCACGTTAAAAAGCGTTTACTGGCGGCCACTTGCAGGCGCACGGCTTCAAACACTGTTATTCCGTACACCTTAGCCCCGCTTAAATATTTAAGCATAGAAGCAAACGTAAGCGAAATGCGTATGCCGGTAAAACGGCCCGGGCCGCGGATAATGGCCACTTTGGCG
>UQFW01000006.1 GCA_900540405.1 Candidatus Avelusimicrobium faecicola
CAAGAGGTGGCCCTACCGAAACACAAGACTTTTCGTATTAAATTAAAAAAACCGCTGGAGCAAACCAAAGCCCCGGCTACTGACGATTTACATTTACAAAACGATAATAAGGCGGAATCAGTTATGCAAGAAAATAACGAAGCAAAACATACTTTTCGTATCCGGCGCAAGGAGCCGCTAACCCAGCCCCAAGCACCGTTGCAGCCTGCCGCTCCGCGGCCGGAACCTGTACAAGCACCCCAGCAACCGCAAGTGCCGCCGATTCCGGCTCAGCCGGCCGTTCAGCCTGCACCCATGCAACAACCTGCACCGCAACCCGCGGTGCAACCGGCGCCTGTACCACACGCGCCGCAACCGGCCGTTCAGCCTGCGCCCGTACAGCAACCTGCTCCGGCCCCGCAACCGGCGCCAGCGCGCCCGGCCGCTTTAGGCCCCAACTCTACCGGGGCCCGGGTAGAAAAACCCAAAACCATAGACCATTCTATTGAGCTTCCGCTTTCCGAACTTAAAAAACATAACTGGCCGCTGGAAGTGCCGCTCGTGCCTACTTATACCCTGGAAAACCTGGTTATTTCCGTCAATCGTTTTGCGCACGCAACCACGGTTTCCGTAATTGATGCCCCCGGCAAGCTCTACAACCCGCTTGTCTTGTTCGGGCCGACTGGCACCGGCAAAACCCACTTCTTAAACGCCATTGGATATGCCATGAGCCAAAAACTCGGGCAGGAAAATATTTTTATGACCAACGGCGTCCGCTTGTCGCGCGGTATCCAACGCTATGTGATGGAAGGCAATATTGATAAATTTGAAAAATTTATGGATTCCGTCAAAGTGTTGTTAATTGACGACATCCATTTAATTGCCGTCAACGAACAAAACCGCGTGCATATTTCCAATTTGCTTAATAAATTCTTAAAAGCGCAAAAGCAAATTGTCATTACTTCCAAATATCCGCCGGAATCCTTGGCTAAATTGGAAGAACTGATTAATTTTAAGTTGGATTCGGGGTGGATTTCCGAATTAAAAAGCGCCCACGGCCCGGCCCATTTCAAAATTGTTAAAAAAATGTTGACCGATAACGGGATAGACTTGACCGATAACCAGGTGGAAGCCTTTTTCGGTGCGCCGAACATCACGTTAAGCACCGTTTCGCGCAGTATCCGCCGTATTAAAGTGTTGGAACAGGTCATTTTCCCCGGGTTGGAAGGCGTGGACCGCTCCCAAGTGATGATTTTGGAAAAACTCCTGGCCACCAAAGGGGAAGACCAAAACAGCGCCATTATGAAGCATAGCCCGGATGAAATTACCTCTCTGCCGCCGTTTGGCAAAGGGGAATGGGGCCGCATTGGCTTCTTCTATCCGCAAAACAGTTCCAATATGATGAACTGGATGGTGTATGCGCTGTCCGAACGTGCCAAAGAATTGGGCATAGAAGGCAGTTTTGAAATTGCCGTCCGTTCTTCTTACGCTACGGAAAACGTCATTTCGTCCGCGTTCAAAATAGCCAACCTGTGCGACAATAAAAAGCTCAAAGGCGCGGTTATTTTGGGGCCCTCTTTACAAGTGTGTGACCCCTCCGTGCGGGAAAACTTCTACGATATTTTAACGCACATGTTGGAAGTTATGCTCATCCGCTGCGGCATTATTAATATGGAAGACGTCAGCCTGCCCAGCACTTATGTAAAGCTGATTAGCGAATTATTGAGGTAAACCATGAAAAAACTTTTCTTGGGCGTGTGTTGCGCTTTATGGGTATGCGCCTGCGCGGGCGGCTTAAAAACCGCCGTCAAAGACGGCAAAATTGCCCCGCAATTTAACGATACGCTGGTGGATTCCAACTACCTGTGGGTGCGCGGTTTCGGGGCGGCAAACCCCAAACATACCGGCGTTTCCCAACGCCGCATTATGAGCCGCGAAGCCGCCATCGCCCATGCGTACCAACGCGCCATAGAGGTATTGAAAGGCACCCAAGTTGATGCAGACGTGCAAATTATAGATGCCGTCAGCCAGGGCTCCACCATTCATACCTCTGCCGACGGACTGGTACACGGTATGGAACTGGTCAATACCGAGTATTTGGAAGACGACGGTTGCACCGTGATTATGCGTCTATCCCAAAAGCAGTTGCAACAGGCCGGGTATAACCTAAAGGAAACCAAATGAAAAAACTACTTTTATTAACTTTAGCCGCCGGTATATTGTGCGCCGCGTGCGGTTCTTTGCGTATCGGCCCCAAAGGGGAAGGCGAATATGTGATTGCGGAATCTCTGGTTGCGTATGACGAAAACAACCTGCGCCAGATGAAAAAAGACGGCGAACTGGAAGCCCAAAAACAAGCGGTAGAAAAAGTGGCCGGCGTATTTGTGTCCGCCACCGCCACCGTGGACCAAGCCCAGTTGGTAGAGGATAAAATCACGTCTAAATCGGCCGGGTTTATCCGCCGTTTCCACACGCAAAAAGCCTACCGCAAAAACGACCAATGGTACACCCGCATTAAAGCCATGGTGCTGGTTAAAGACATCGGGGACGTTATCCGCCAAGCCGAGGCCGACTCTTTTGCCAAAAAAACAACCATGTTAGTAGCCTCGCGCGAAGTCATCGGCGAAGAAGTTTCCGTCAAGCAAGACTGCAAACAGGCCGTCTACCGCGCCTTAAAAACACAGCCTTATGCACTAGTCAACGGGGATAACCTCAGCCAAAATAATTTGGATAACCCCAACCAAACCATAGACAACGCCCGGCGGGAAGGGGCCCGGTTTATCATTCTGGCGGATGTGGAAGCCAAGCCGCTAACCACCCTGGCTACGGGGCTGTCGTCGCCGTTCAAAACGTACCGCGCCAATGTAAATATGAAAGCCGTTTCCACCAAAAATTACGAGGTGGTGGCCGAGGCTTCCCAACAGTTAAGCGGCCTGGACCCCATTGAATCTATCGCCGCGCAAAAAGCCATTTCCGCCGCGTGCGAAGCCGCCGCCAAGCAGTTAACGGAGCCCGTCAATGCGGCTATCAATTCCGCCGTTAAATACAACCTGCGGGTGGAAAACGTCAACAACATTGAACGCTTGCGCCAGTTGCAAGACATTTTGAAAGAGCTGCGCGAAATTGAAGATTTCAACCTTGTAAAATATACCAATTCCGCCGCTTATTTTGAAATTTCCGCCAACATTTCCTCCGGGGAAGAGCTGGTGGCTAAAATTTTACGCAAATACAACCAAAATTTCACGGTATCAGCGGTCACCCCGCAAGGGATTGTACTGCTGTTTATATAAATGCTTTCCAAAGTACACGCCTGCGCAATTAAAGGCATAGACGGTTTTTTAGTTTCGGTAGAGGTGGACATCGCCCCGGGGATGCCCACCTTGTCCGTGGTCGGCCTGCCGGATACGGAAGTAAAAGAAAGCAAAGAGCGTGTGATAGCCGCCCTGCGCAACAGCGGGTTTGATTTCCCCCTCAAGCGCATTACGGTTAATTTAAGCCCGGCGGAACTGCGCAAAAGCGGCACCCAGTTTGATTTGCCGATTGCCGTGGGTATTCTGGCCGCAAGCGAACAACTTTCCGAAGACGCCCGGCGCAAACTGCCCGATTTTCTGTTTGCGGGCGAACTGGCACTAGACGGCGCCTTGCGCCCTTGCGCGGGGGTGTTGCCTATGCTTATTTCCACGCGCGCGGCCGGCAAAACGGCCGTTATTCCCCCGCAAAACGTACTGGAAGGGCAAGTATCTTCCGCCCCGTTTATCACGCCGCACACGTTGCGGGAACTGGCCGATTATTTAGAGGGCAAAATCCAACGCGAAGCGGTACAAATTACCTATTTGCCGCCGGAAGAAGACACAACGCCCGACCCGTTGGATTTTTGCGAAGTGAAAGGCCAACCGCTTGCCAAACGCGCCCTGGAAATTGCCGCGGCGGGCGGGCACAACGTCTTAATGATTGGCTTGCCCGGCACCGGCAAAAGTATGCTGGCCAAACGCTTCCCCGGTATTTTGCCGCCGCTTACGGAGCAGGAAGCGTTGGAAATTACCAAAATTTATTCCATTTGCAATTTAATCGGCAAATCCCGCCTGATTACCAAGCGCCCGTTCCGGGACCCGCACCACACCATTTCGGATGCGGCCCTTATCGGCGGCGGCTCCAACCCGCGCCCGGGGGAAGTATCCCTGGCGCACAACGGCGTTTTATTTTTAGATGAATTTGCGGAATTTTCCCGCTCCAGTTTAGAGGTCCTGCGCGAACCGTTGGAAAACGGCGTCGTGACCATTTCCCGCGCCAAAGAAAGCATTACTTTCCCGGCCCGGTTTACCTTACTGGCGGCCATGAACCCCTGCCCCTGCGGCAATTTGGGCCACCCGCACAAGGCGTGTACCTGTTCCCCGGCGCAAATCAACCGCTACCAATCGCGCATATCCGGCCCGTTATTGGACCGTATAGATTTAACCGTTAATTTGAATCCCATTAAATACGAAGATTGGAGCAAAGCAAGCGAAGGGGAAAAATCCGCCCAAATTTTAGCCCGCGTTTTACAAGCGCGGGAGCGCCAAAAAGTGCGTTTTAAGGGCACGGATACCACTGCCAACGCGTTTATGACGCCCGCCCAAATTAAAGCGTTTTGCCCGCTCCCGCCGGGGGCGGATGCCGTATTGGAAACCGCCATGCGCAAACTGGGGTTAAGCGCCCGCAGTTTGGATAAAATCTTAAAAACGGCCCGCACGATTGCGGATTTGGAAGGCAAAGACCACATTGAAACCCGCCACATTATTGAAGTCATGCAATACCGCCCGCTGGACCGCAAGGGGGTGGCTGACGTATGAACCCGCATATTTCCATAGATGAACGCCTGGCGCGCATACGCATTAACGCGTTTCCGTACTTTCGGGCGGATTGGTTGGAACACTTGATTCAGCTGTTCGGCTCCGCGCAGGAAATTTTACGCCAAGATGCCAAAACGCTGGCCGCCGAAGCCCAACTCAACCCGGAAACCGCCGCGCGGCTTTTGCAGGATGCGTTTGCCATTGACCCGCAAAAAGAATGGGACCGCACCGCGGCCCTGGGCGGGCATATTTATCTGCCGGAAGACGAAGAATACCCGGAGTGCATTAAAAACAGTAAAGAGCCGCCGGTGGCCCTGTATGTTTTGGGCAAACTGCCGTCGGTCAATACGCCCACGGTGGGGATGGTCGGAACGCGCAAAATTACCCCTTACGGGCGGCGCGTGGCCGATAAGTTGGCTACGGAGCTGACCCGGTGCGGCATTACCGTCATCAGCGGGTTGGCGCGCGGGGTAGACAGTGCTTGCCACGCCGCGGCGGTACGGTTGCAAAAACCGACGGTTGCCGTTATCGGCACCGGGGTCGGGCGTTGTTATCCGGCCGAAAACCGCCCGCTTGCCAAAGCCATTTTGCAATACGGCGGGGCCATTGTATCGGAACTGCCGGTAGACAGCCCGCCCAGTGCGTTTCACTTTCCGCGGCGAAACCGCATTATTGCGGCCCTTTCGCAAGCGGTGACGGTGGTAGAGGGCGAAGTAAAATCCGGCGCTTTAATTACCGCCAAACTGGCCTTGGAAATGGGCAAAGATGTGTTGGCCGTTCCCGGCCCCATAGACAGCCCCCAATCCGGCGGCCCCAACCAACTGATTAAAGACGGCGCGGGGGTTGTTTCCTGCGTGCAAGATATAATAGACTATATACCGGAGCAACTGCGTTTTGGCATTACGGATAAGCCGCTAAACGCGCAGCCGGCCGCCAAAGCGGAAGAAGCCGCCTTGGAGCCGCTAGCCAAAAAAGTGCTGGCGGTCATCGGCCCCGGGGAAGCCAGTTTAGATGCGGTAGTAGAAGCGTTAAAAATAGATGTACCCCAGGCGGCCAATGTGCTTTTTGAACTGGAAGTAAAAGGGATTTTAGCCTGCCGGAACGGGCTTTATTCCCGCAGCAAATTTTAATTTATGTAAGGATGTGTGCCTTATGGCGATGACGACTCGGAACGGAAAAAAATTGGTCATAGTGGAATCTCCCACCAAACAAAAGACCATCAGCAAAATTTTAGGAAACGAATATATTGTGCGCAGCTCTTTCGGGCATGTGCGGGATTTGCCCTCTAAAGATATTGGGGTGGATATTGACCACAATTTTACCCCCACTTACGTACCGGTGGAAAAGGCAAAACGCCTGCTGAAAGAACTGGAACCGTTAGCCAAAAACGCCAGCGAAATTTACCTGGCTACCGACCCTGACCGCGAGGGCGAAGCCATCGCGTGGCATTTAGTAGAATTACTCAAAATTCCGCAGGACCGCTACCAGCGTATTTATTTTCACGAAATTACCCCCGCCGCTATTAAGGAATCTTTTTCCCATGCGCGCAAGATAGACTTAAACTTGGTGGATGCCCAACAGGCACGCCGCATTTTAGACCGCATTGTGGGGTACAAATTATCCCCCCTCTTGTGGAAGAAAATTACCTCCGGGCTTTCGGCCGGGCGGGTGCAATCCGTAGCGGTGCGCTTACTGGCGGAACGCGCCAAAGAAATTGCCGCCTTCCAAGAAAAAGAATACTGGACCTTAAACGCCCAGTTTGAAAAGCCGGACACCGCCCCCCGCTTTTGGGCCCGCGTGTTAAAATGGAACGGCAAAAATGTGGAACAAACCACCACTTACCATTTATTTGCGGAAGATTACAAAGTAAAATCCACCGTGTTTGATAAGCCGGAAACCCTGGCCCCGGTCAGCGCGCTCCTGCGCAAAGGGCCCAACACCGTGCTGAAAGTGGAAAAGAAAGAAGTAAAACAAAAACCGAAACCCCCTTTTATTACCAGCTCCATGCAACAGGATGCGTACAACAAACTGGGGTTTTCTTCCCAAAAAACCATGATGACCGCCCAACACCTGTACGAAGGTATAGAAATTTCCGGGCAGACCGTAGGTTTGATTACGTATATGCGTACGGACTCTTTTAACGTGTCCAAACTGTTGCAAGAACAAACCAAAAAATTTATTGCGGCTAAATACGGGCCCGATTTTGTGCCCGCCAAAGCCAACATTTATAAAAGCAAAGTAATGGGCGCTCAGGAAGCGCACGAATCTATCCACCCGACGGACGTAAACCGCACGCCGCAAGCCATGAAGCCGTATTTAACGGCGGACCAGTACAAACTGTACGAACTGATTTGGTTGCGCTTTGTGGCCAGCCAAATGGCGGAAGCGGTTTTTAATACGGTGACGATTGATATTGCCGGGGAAAGTGCCGAAAAATGCGTGTTGCGCGCTACCGGTCGCACCGTTAAATTTAACGGTTATTTATCCATTTACCGCGATGACGAAGATTCTGCCTCCGGCAAGGATGACAGCGCCGCTTTACTGCCCGCCTTAACGGAGGGCGACACGCTGACACTGGTGGAACTGTCAAGCAAAGGGCACAAAACCACGCCCCCGCCGTGCTATAACGAAGCCAGCCTGATTAAAACGCTGGAAAAACACGGTATCGGCCGCCCGTCTACTTACGCGCCTACCGTCAAAACCATTTTGGACCGCAAATACATCACCCGCCAACCCAAAACCAATAAACTGGTCGCTACGGATTTAGGCATTACCGTCACGGACAGCTTAAAAGATTATTTTAAGGAAATTATGGACCTTTCCTACACCGCCGGCGTGGAAGAACAACTGGATAAAGTGGCGGAAGGCAAAGAAGGTTGGGTGGGCCTGTTAAACGGTTTTTACGGGCCGTTCAAACAAGAATTAGACCAAGCCGATAAAGGCATGCAACGCCCCGGCGCCAAAGAAACAGACGAAAAATGCCCCCTCTGCGGCAAAATGATGTTATTAAAACACAGCCGCTTTGGGCAGTATTTGGTTTGCAGTGGCGCGCCGGAATGTAAAGGCAAAATCAATTTAACCAGCTCCGGCGAAAAAGTACAGCCCGAAGCCACCAACGAGGTGTGCGACAAATGCGGCTCCCCCATGGTTATCCGCACCGGGCGGCGCGGCAAGTTTATGGCGTGTTCCGCGTATCCCAAATGCAAAAATACTTATTCCGTGGATGCCGAGGGGCACAAAGTGGCCTCCGCCGGGCCGATTATTACGGAAACCCTCTGCGATAAATGCGGCAAACCCATGGTACTGAGGAGTTCCAAGCGGGGCTACTTTTTGGGTTGTTCCGGCTACCCGAAATGCAAAAACATTGTAAACATTTCGGACGAAGAAATAGCCAAAATCAAGGCGGCGCACGAACAAAAAACAGCCGCCAAGTAGGCAAGTATGGATACATGGGTTCAGGCGTTTTTATTGCATTTGGAAAACAAAAACTTTTCAGCCAATACGGTTAAAAGTTATCGGGCCGATTTGCAAGAATTTACCGATTATTTATCCAAACGCAAACAAAATACGTTGGAAGCTTTTACCTCGCCCGTGATTCGCTCTTTTTTAGCCTCTTTACCGCAGGATTACGCCCGCAATACGGTTTTGCGCAAAATAGCGGCCCTGCGCAGTTTGGCGGCGTTTTTACTGCGCCAAGGCAAACTGGCGCGCAATCCGTTCAAACTATTACCGGCCCCTAAGCGGGAAAAGCTGTTGCCCAAATTTTTAACTTTGCCGGAAACAGACCGCTTAATTAACGCCGCCGGGAACACGCATTTTGCCGCGCGGGATAAAGCCTTGTTTGAGCTGATGTATTCCAGCGGACTGCGCCGCAGTGAAGTGACGGGCCTGAAAATACGGGATGTGGATTTTTTTAACGGCGTGGTGCGCGTACTGGGTAAAGGCAATAAAGAGCGCCTGGTGCCGGTGACGGACGAAGCGCTTTACGCCATAAAATATTATTTATCCACCCGGCCCAACCCGCAACCGCAGGACGCGCTTTTTTTGAACGCGCACGGTAAACCCTTAACCGGGGACGGCCTGGCGTTTATTTTTAAGAATACCGCTATTGCGGCCCATTTGGCCCGCAAAGTGACGCCGCACAGTTTGCGGCATTCGTTTGCCACCCACTTACTTAATAACGGGTGTGATTTACGCAGTTTGCAGGAAATGCTGGGGCACAAAACATTGGCGGCTACGCAAGTGTATACGCATGTTTCGCTGGATAAATTAAAAAGCGTATACCAACACGCGCACCCCAAAAACAAGGAGAATTAATTTTATGATTGGTATTGGTGTAGACATCGGCGGCACCTTTGTAAAAGTGTTTGTAATGAACGAATACGGCGAGATTTTCCGTCAAGAAAAAATGGAAACCGATTACAGCAAAGGGTCCCAATTCTTTTTACAACAACTGGCGGATTACATCAACCGTATCCAACAGGAATTTGCGGGCCAAAAAGTTGCCGTTGCCGTGGGCGCGCCGGGGGATGTGGATAACCAAAACGGTATTTTGCGCTACAACCCCAACCTTAAATTTAAGGACGTGGCCGACTGGCCCATGGCCCGTATTCTGAAAGATTTAACCGGCATTTTGCCCGCCGTAGCCAACGATGCCACCCTGGCCGCGTGGGGCGTGTACGAAAAAGAATTAAACCGCAAAGGAAACAATGTACTGGTAGTCACCCTGGGGACCGGCGTGGGCGGCGGGTTAATTATCAACCGCGAACTCTACCAAGGCTCTAACGGTACGGCGGGCGAAATCGGCCACACCAAAATTGCCGATACCCGCACCGGGCCTTTGTGCGGTTGCGGCGCGCACGGCTGTCTGGAGGCTTTTGTGGGCACGATTGGCATTAAGCGCCGCGTGTGGCAAGCCGCCGAGGAACAGCCGCAATCCACCCTGGCCCAAATGGTCCGCCAAGAAAAAGATTTTAAGATTGAATTGGTTTCCCGCGCGGCCGAAAAGGGTTGCCCGGCGGCCTTAAAAGTATGGCAAGATACCGGGTTTTATTTGGGCATTGGTATAGCCAACGTGGTATTGACCTTAGATATAGACACGGTAGTTTTGGCCGGGGGCGTGTCCCGCGCGGCCACTTACTTTATGCCGGCCTTAAAACAGGTATTGGAAAACCAACAAATCAAAACGCCGTTCAAACGGCTTACACTCCTCACGTCCACGCACCCGAATATCGGCGGGATTGGGGCGGCCATGTACGCCATACACCAGGCCACTAAAAACGCATGAAATTACATTATTTAGTTATTCTGTCAGTTCTTTGCCCGGCCCTCGCTTTTGCGCAGGACCAAAAACTGCCTGCCCCGCCCGGGCAGGACGGATTTATTTATTTTACGGCCGATAACGCCAGTGTGGACCCTGTTTCCAAAAAAGTGAACTTAAAAGGAAATGTGGTTATTACGCAGGAAACAAAAGACAAAAAACACCGCGTAGTGACGGGGGAAGATATTACGCTGGACCAGGCCAAAACGCAAATTTCCTCCGCGGGAACTATGACGGTAAAAACGGCGGACGCCACGTTGACCGGGCAGGATATGTCCGTCAATTACACCACCAAAGATTTTACCGCCCACAACATAGCCACCCAGTACCCGCCCTTGCGCGTGATTAACGCCAAAGAAATTTCTTCCAAAAACGGTAAAGAAGTCCTGCGCGGGGCCACCCTTACTTGCTGTGACAAGCCGGACCCGCACTACACGCTTTCCGTCGGCAAGTTGTCTGTTTCGCCCGAAAAGCGCGTTTTCGGCACCAATGCCATTATGCGTTTGGACGGTTGGCCGGTACTATATGTGCCGGTATTTTGGCGCTCGCTAGAATCCCAAAAACCGTTTACCACCCATGTAGATTTTACCCAAAGTAAAAAAATCGGTTTCGGCGTATTAACGTCCACCGTGTTTGACCCTGTTTTGGGTTTCCGCCCCAAGTTAAATTTGGATTATTACACCAAATCCGGCGTGGGTATCGGTACGGAACTGTTGGCCGTGACCACCCCCACCCTGCAAGGTACCGGGGAATTTTACTACATTCACGATAACGCCAGCCCGGTGGAACTGGGCAAAGAAGAAACCAACCGTTGGGGCGTGCGCGGCGGCTACTGGTTGGAAATGGCGGACTCGTCCGACCACTTAAATAACGAACACGGCGCCCTGTACCAGTTGCAAACGCAATTCCGTATGGTGTCCGACCCGTACTTTAACGATTCGTTCTTCCGCGGCAACCCGTATATTTTTATGCCGGACCAGCAAACCAACTTTTCCGTTTCCCGCCAAACGCGGCGTTCCACCCTGCGCGTGAGCTATGACCAGCAGGATATTTACGATTGGAACAAAATGAAGTTTATTGCCCAAACCCGCACCCTGCCGGAAATAAAATATATGCTCCACCCGGTTAATTTACTGGGGCTTTCCCACCGGGTAGAAGCCGGCCTTGATAATACTTCCTATATGGAAGAATCGTTCCGCCGCTCCGGGAACGCCCGCTGGACGGCCGAAAAAGCCGTCCGTTTGGCGCGGGGATTCACATTCACCCCCTCTGTATTTTACGACCAAACCGTCACCTTTGCGGACCCGCAATACGAATCCAAAGATTCGTGGGTGGGCAGAATCGGCACGGACTTAAACGTACAGACCGAAACACTCCTGGGCACGACGGACTTCGGCTACCGCTACACCAAACGCCTTTCCACTAATACGGTGACCACGGACCAGCACTCTTTAGACCGGGGCGAAGAACGCAATAAAATTTATCTGTCTAATTACTACCGTCCCTCGTTTAACACCTATGTCCGTTTTGAAACCGGATTTAATTTAGCCAATACCACCACCAACTTGCAAACCGGGGTACAGCGGGAATTGGGCTGGGAACACCTCAAATCCCGCGTGGAACCGTTATTACTGGAGGGCGGCTACAATTCCCCCAGCGGCAACTTCCGCTTTTTTGTGCAAGATATTTATGATTTGCAAGAAAAAAACCAGGCGTTCATCACCCAGTTGGACTTTATTTATAAGCGCCAGATTATCGGCTTTGGGCTCAATAATTTTGCCAATCACGAAGATATTGCCTCCCAATACCGCACCTATTCGGACCGCTATACGTTTACTACCTCGCTGGGTATCCGCCCCAATAACCCCAACTGGTTTATTGACGGCGGGTTTGATTTCCAAATCCAGGACAAAAGTTTTACCGGGTTTAACAAAATGTTGCGCGTTTCCCGCACATTCCACGATGCCCGCCTGGAACTGACCGTGCGTGACCGCAACCAAAACCTGTCGTTTGCGTTCCGCGTAAACGTGTTATGCGGTGGCGACCCGCGCAAACAACGCGCCCTGCCGGAAGACCAATACTGGTATCCGTGGCGCAGTGAAAATGATTTAAGGGATATGTAAGGAGAAAAATAAAAAATGGCGAACCCGCTGATTTACCATAAACAAGGTTGGATAGAAGTTATTTGCGGTTGTATGTTTTCCGGCAAGACGGAAGAACTTATCCGCCGCGTACGCACGGCACTGATTGCCAAGCAAAAAGTGCAGTTGTTTAATTCCAAGATAGATACCCGCTACGGCATAGACAGCATTACCAGCCACAACCAAAACAAAGTGGCCGCCACCTGTGTTAAATCCTCGGCCGATATTTTGCCGCTGGTAGATAAAGACACACAAGTAATAGCCATAGACGAAGTAAACTTTTTTGATAAAGGCATTGTGGAAGTGTGCGAAAAACTGGCCAAAGCCGGCAAACGCGTGATTGTAGCCGGGTTGGATACCGATTTCCGCGCGGAACCTTTTGAAGTGACCGCTACCCTAATGGCCAAGGCGGAATATGTGACCAAAAACCTGGCGGTTTGCACCAAATGCGGCAACCCGGCCAGCTTCAGCCAGCGTATCAGCAAAGATAAAAAGCGCATTGTGGTCGGCACGACCGACGCCTACCAAGCGCGTTGCCGCCGCTGTTTCAAAAAACCGCGCAAATAGCGTTTTTTAGGTTGCTATTCGTCTTTTTATTTATATCCCGCCCGCGCGGGATATTTTTATTTGCGGGATATTTTTATTTGTGGCATAAATCCGTAAAAAAAGTATAATAAAAAAGTATTCATATCTAAATTAAGGAGATTTTGATGCAAAACGTTTATGCTTCTTTTTGGCGGCGTTTAGTCGCTTTTATTATAGACAGTATTGTCATTTCTTTCCCGACCATGCTTCTTTCGGGTGTGGTTGCGGCCCTGTTTATGCCAAAATTCTTAGGCGCTATGGAGGCGGAGCCCTCGCCGGAAACCATTTCCGCCATGTTTTCCGCATACGGCTTTGTGATGGTAATTAATTTGGTATCGGCCTTGTTTTTTTGGCTCTACTATGCGTTTATGGAAAGCAGTGCCAAACAGGCTACTTTAGGCAAAATGGCCATGGGTATTAAAGTAGTGGACGAACACGGCCAGCGCATTAGCTTTGCGCGCGCCACCGGGCGTACTTTTGCCAAAATTATTTCTTACACCATTTTGTATTTTGGCTTTTTTATGGCGGCATTTACCAAAAAACGCCAAGCCCTGCATGATTTAATCGCCACCACCTATGTAGTGAACGCGGGCTACCAGCCGGACGGACAACCCTTGCCGCAGGAAAAATTCCGCCCCGGGTGCTTAATTTTGACCCTTTTAGCTATTTTGATTCCCATTGTATTATGGTTTGCTTTAATGGGGTGGATAATAACCACCGGATTAAAAGAAGCGAATACTGCCACCAGAAACCCCCACCAGATGGTGGCCGAACAAATGAAAGCATTAGCCGCCCAAAACACCCAAACGCAACCTGTTGAACTGGACGGGTTTACGATTACCACGCAAGAAGACGGCGTATATGCCACCCCGGCCAATACCCTCACGGAATTCAAACTTTTTATTCCCTATGGGGGCACGGACGTTTGCTGTCAACCGGACGAAGACGACGATGACGAGGAATTTAACTCTTGCACCTTATTTGCAAAAGGCTTTCCTGTTTGCAAATAAAATAACTTGTTTTACGCGGGGCCCTTTTATAAAAGGGCCCCTTTTTTATGGGTAGCAAAAGGCAATTTGCGGTTTTCTTGTAAGTGCCGCGTACGCCAACCGCGCGAACACCGTGAGCGTTGTACGCTAGCGCACAAAAAACCGCAAATTCCGAAAAGCAAACAGCTGGAAAGATTTTTGCAGATAGGCCCTGTTTGGTTATTTTCCCGCCCCAAAGCGGCGGCTTAAAACAGCGCGGAGCAAAGCCGGGCCTTGCCCCGGTTCTTTTACGTTTTTCAGGCAAGTTGCGGTTTTCTTGTAAGTGCCGCGTACGCCAACCGCGCGAACACCGTGAGCGTTGTACGTCAACGCACAAAAAACCGCAAATTCCGAAACTAAATTTTAGCAGGAAAGATTTTTACAGACAGGCGTTGTTTGGCTGTTCCACCGCCCCAAGCGGCGGCTTAAAACAGCGCGCAATACGCCGGGCCCGGCCCCGGTTCTTTTACGTTTTTCAGGCAAGTTGCGGTTTTCTTGTAAGTACCGCGTACGCCACCGCGCGAACACCGTGAGCGTTGTACGCTAACGCACAAAAAACCGCAAATTGCCCAAAAACGGAAAATCCCAACAGACCAACCCAGTTATAGTATTTCTAGGGGAGCGAATTTGAGCATAAATGTCCTCCGCACCCCATTCCCAAATACCACGGTCACTTTGGCGCTTTCGCCGGAGCCGGCAATCTGCACGATTTTGCCTTGCCCGAAAACGCCGTGTTTCACGAGGCCGCCGACGGCCACGCCGTCCGCATTTTTTTGTGCGGGCGCAGCAGGGGCGGGCTTGTTAAAAGCCGGAGCCGAAGAAGCCGGGCGGGAATACAAACTGCCTAGGCCCGAAGAGCCACGCGGGGACGTATAGTCCAAATCGTCGTTGTCTTCAATTTCGTAGCCGTGGCTGTCGTATTTCTTTTGGAAACGGCTGGCGGCGGCGTAGCCTTCAAAATCGTTCCCGCGGCCGGAGCCGAAGTTGTTGCGGCCTTTCCAGTAGCCGTTGCCGTAATGCCCGCCGGAGTATCCGCCGGACGAGGTGCCGCCGTATACGCCAAAACGGCCTTTATAATCGGTATACCGCGGTTGTTGGGCAAGGCGTTCTTCGCGTTCGCTTTCGTCCAGCAAGCCACATTCGTACAAAAAGCGGGAAGGCACGTTGGTATGGGTCTGCCCGAATTTGCGGCGGCTTTGCGCATACGTCATGTAGAGTTTTTCGCGTGCGCGGGTCATGGCTACATAACACAGGCGGCGCTCTTCTTCCAATTCGTCTTCGTCGTCTTTGGCAATCGGGAACAGCCCTTCTTCCATACCCGTCACAAACACGTTGTTAAATTCCAACCCTTTGGCTAAGTGTACCGTCATCAGCGTGACGGCTCCGCCCTCTCCGGCGGCGGAATTATCTTCGCCGGATAAAAGGGAAATTTCCTGTAAAAAGTCGGATACGGACGGCTCCTTTTCCCCTTTTTGGCACCGTTCTTCATATTCTTTGACGGCGTTGACTAATGCGTCCAAGTTCTGCAAGCGGCTTTCGGCTTCCGGGTCTTTTTCCATTTCCGCACGCACGGCGGCCAAATAGCCGGATTCCTGCAAAATTTTATTAAAAATATCCGCCGGGGCGGTCAGCAGCATATCCTGCCGCCAACCGTCAAACAGTTTAGCCAAATTCAGCGCGGCTTTGCACGCGACGGAACTCAGCCCCCCCACATACGGGGCGTGGCGCAAGGCTTCATACAGCGGGATTTGTTTTTCCTCCGCGTAGGCACTCAAACGGTCCTGCGCCACTTTGCCCAAGCCGCGCGTGGGAGTATTGATAATGCGCAGTAAACTCACGTTATCGGCCGGGTTGATTAAAATGCGGGCATAGCACAAAATATCTTTAATTTCTTTACGGTCATAGAAGCGCAACGTACCAATCAGGCGGTACGGGATTTGGTAGCGGCGGAAAGAGTCTTCAAAACTGCGGCTCTGGGCGTTGGTGCGGTAAAACACGGCAATATCTTTCAGGCTGGCGCCGTCTTCCTCCACCAACTGCCGGATATGCTGGCTAACCCAGCGGGCTTCTTCGCCTTCCGTCAGCAGTTCGCGCACTTCTATCGGGTCGCCGGAGGCTTTATCCGTAAACAAGCTCTTTTCTTTGCGTTTTTTGTTTTTGGTAATCAGCTTGTTGGAGGCTTCCAAAATTACTTTGGTGGAGCGGTAATTCTGCTCCAACGTAATGGTTTTGGCGTCCTTAAAATCTTTTTCAAATTCCAAAATGTTGCGGATGTTGGCCCCACGCCAAGAATAAATACTCTGGTCCGGGTCCCCCACCACACACAATTTGCGGTGTTTGGCGGCCAACATGCGGGTAATCATATATTGGGTATGGTTGGTGTCCTGGTATTCGTCCACCAGTACATATTGGAAAAGCTCTTGGTAATAATTTTTGATGTCCTCGTGGTCACGCAACAGCTCCACGGTTTTAACCAACAAATCCCCAAAGTCCAGCGCGCCGGCGGCTTTTAGGCGTTGTTCGTATTTTTTATACACTTCCGCCGCGCGGATTTTATAATCCAGGCCCGAGGCGGTGGCGGATTGCATCATGGTATCGGGCGAAACCAGGTCATCTTTGGCGCGGGAAATGAGCGAAACAATTTGGTTGATTTCCTTTTTGGGGTCTTTAATACCCATTTGCTCCAAAATCAGGCTGACTACCTTTTTTTGGTCGCTGTCATCATAAATGGCAAAATCGCGCGTGAGGCCCAATTTTTCGGCGTGTTGGCGGAGCATTCTAACGCCCATGGAGTGAAACGTATGTATCCACACGCGGCGCCCCGCGCCCGGCTCCAGGGCCTCCACACGCTCGCGCATTTCCTGCGCGGCTTTGTTGGTAAATGTGACCGCCAAAATGCGCGACGGATTATAGCCGTCTTCAATCAGTTTGGCAATTTTGGTGGTAAGGGTTTTGGTTTTACCCGTTCCGGCACCGGCTACAATCAGGCAGGGCCCGCCGTCATAATTTACAGCTTCCAACTGTTGGGGATTTAAGGATTTAAGAGAATCTTGTAAAGTCATTTTTACTTCCTAAACAGACAAAATGGGGCGGCCCGAATAAATGCCGCCCTTTCTAAAGGAGCCGCTATTTCAGTTCCATTTGCACCAGCGTTTCTATATGTTCGCTATGCGGGAAGAAATCAAACGCTTCCACCCCTACCAGGTTGTAGTATTGGGTGAAAGTTTTTAACTCGTTAGCCAGCGTGACGGGGTTGCAGGAAATATAAAGCACGTTTTTCACGCCGGACTCGGCCACCGCTTTGACCGCTTTGGGGTGCATACCGCCGCGGGGCGGGTCCAAAATAATCAGCGCGTCCTTTTTTTCAATGGGTTGCTGTTTTACAAAATCTTCCACGCGGGAGCAGAAAAACTGCACATTTTTTACCCCGTTGATTTTGGCATTTTCCAACCCGTTGTAAATAGCCGGGGCCACGCTTTCCACGCAAATACTTTTTTGGCACAAATCCGCACAGGAAAGGCTGAAACTGCCGGCCCCGCCGTATAAATCATAAATCATTTTAGGGGCGATTTTTTTAACCAGACCGCGCACGCGGGAATACATCTTTTGCGCCGTTTTGGTGTTGGTTTGAAAGAACGACTGCGGGGATAACTTAAACAACACTTCCCGCTCCGTCTTTCCGGCCCCGTCCGTCAGCAGGATTTTTTCCACAAAAGAGTCCTGCCCTTTTAATACTTTCAGGCTTTCCGGCGCGGCGGTATCAGCCAGGCCGTTGTTGACGGCAGACATAATGTTAAACGTAGGCAACACGCTTTCCACCGCCGCCACAAAAGTTTTTTCGTTAAAATCGTTCGTCACAAACAGCACGACCATCCCTTCGCCGGTGTTTTTGCCCTCGCGCACCATTAAATGGCGCAAAACGCCGGTGTGCTTGCGTTGGTCGTAATACTCCAACCCTTCTGCCGCGGCCCAGGCGCGCACCGCTTTTAATAACGGGATAAGTTTTTCGTTAAACAAAAAACATTCTTCAATATCAACGGCCCTATCCCATTTGCCTTTTAACTTAAACCCCAGGGCTTGTTCAAACACCAGGGGGCGCGTTTTGTTGGCCGGGTCTTTTTTATTGTAATTGGGGTCCCATTTTACCTGGTGGCAAAATCCCAATTCCACTTTATTGCGGAAGTACACCGGGTTATCCGTCAGCGTGACGGGAATTTCCGCCGTCCAAAACGGTTGCAACAATTCCGCCAGTTTCGCGCGTTTGCGGGCCACTTGCTCCGTATACGGCAAGTCCAGTAAGGCGCATCCGCCGCATTCCTTAAAATGTTTACACGTTAATTTACACATTGAGCTTAAACAGGCAGACGTCGCCGTCCTTTACAATATAGTCCTTCCCTTCGGAGCGCACCAGGCCGTGTTCTTTGAGGGCCTTTTCGCTCCCGTACTTCATTAAATCGTCAAAAGTGTATACTTCGGCGCGGATAAAGCCTTTTTCAAAATCACTGTGGATTTTGCCCGCCGCCTGCGGAGCCGTACACCCTACCGGAATCAGCCAACTGCGCACTTCCACTTCGCTCCCGGCGGTAAAATAAGTACACAGGTGCAAGAGTTTCATACCCTCGCGCACGATTTTTTCCAGGCCCGTATAATCACTGCCGGTTTCTTCCAAAAAGGCGTGTTTTTCTTCGTCGGAAAATTCCGCAATTTCCGCTTCAAACTTTACGCAAAGCTCCACAAACCCGGCGCCGGTTTCCTGCGCATATTTGGCCACCTTTTCGGCATTGGCCACGTTGCGTTTTTCGGAATTGTTCCCCACATACAGTACCGGTTTGGCGGTTAAAAATTGGTATTCTTTCAGCTGTTCCGGCTCCAATCCCAAGGCCGCCACCGGCTTGCCGTTTTCCAGCGCCTCTTTAATGGATTTCATGGTTTCATAGGCGGCCACGGCATCTTTTTTGCCGCTTTTGGCGTTGGAGGCCAAGCGGTCGCAAATTTTGGAGGCCGTTTCCAAATCCGCCAACATCAGCTCCGTATTGATAATTTCAATATCGCGCAGCGGGTCCACGGAGTTCATCACGTGCGTGACGTTTTCGTCTTCAAACAAGCGCACCACATGGATAACGGCGTCCACTTCGCGGATGTTGGCCAAAAACTTATTGCCCAAGCCTTCCCCTTTACTGGCCCCTTTTACAATACCGGCAATATCCACAAATTTAATAAAAGCGGCTGTTTTTTTAGGCGGATTAAACAGCTTAAACAACGCATCTAACCGTTTATCCGGAATAGGCACAATCCCCACGTTGGGTTCAATGGTGCAAAACGGATAGTTGCTTGCTTCCGCCCCGGCTTGCGTCAGCGCGTTAAACAAAGTGGATTTGCCTACATTGGGCAGACCTACGATACCAATTTCCATGTAAAATCTCCTTCAGGACAAATTTGCATATATAGGTATATTTTAGCATTTAACGCGCCAGCAAACCACGCCAAACCCTAAAACTATTTTGTATACTAAATAAAACAGTTTGCGGAGGACACATGCGTAAATTTTTATCTGTTCTGTTTTGCGGCACTTTACTGGCCGCACTTACCGGTTGCGGGGATAACGGCCTGTTCAAGCCGTTGCGGGAACTTTCCGATAAATTAGCCCCCACGGCCGCCCAGAAAGCCATTGACCGCCAAAAAGCCGCCAACGGCATTTCCGACGAGAGTTTCCTAAAAGTAGTGGCTACCCAACCGCCGGAAGCTATTATCGCCATGCTTAATAAAGGGGCCGACCCGAACGCCCGGGATGCCCAGGGCCAAAGCGCTTTAGCCCTGTATTTGCAAACCAAATACCCGGATGCCGATACGGTGGATGCGTTCCTGCGGGCCGGGGCCGACGTAAACGCGCTGAACAGCAAGGGCGCCCCGCTGATTGCCAACGCCTGCGCCATCAGCCCGCGGCTTACGCAAATTTTACTGGCACACGGCGCTAAGGTGGACAGCGTTTACCCCAACGGCATGACTCCGCTGATGTACTGCGCCATTGCCGCCAACACGCCGGAAGCCGTACAGCTTTTAATACAAGCCGGGGCGGATACCGCGTATCAGGCGCCGAACGGTTGGACGGCTTACACCGTGGCCCAGCAATACAACCGCAACCCGGCCGTTGCGCAAGTATTAGCCGCCTATTAATAAGCCTTTTTACCACAAACACAAAACCCGCGCTCTAGGCGCGGGTTTTTTCAAATCGCACGTCCCGTACGAGATTCGAACTCGTGGTCTCCGCCTTGAGAGGGCGGCGTCCTAGACCGCTAGACGAACGGGACAACAGTTTTATTATATCATATTGGACTAACCCATAAAAGGGTGCCGCAGTATATCCGCAAAAGGTTTATTTTTTATATAATTTTATACACACGGGTATTTTTATAATATCCGGCAATCCGGGGGAAACCCCTTATCAAGAGGAAACTATGGAACTAGCCCTTTGGCAGACAGTGCTGTTGTCTTTGCTTATTGTTGTAGTGCTTTTTTTGCCGCTGACTATTCACAAAGTAGAAGAAAATTTGGAAGCCTTCTTATTTTGCTGCGGTTTATTTGCCGTCACGGTGTCTAAAACGTGGAGCGGGCACCTGGTGCTTACCGCCCTGGAAGACCCCATTAAAATTACGGTAGCCGTTTTTGTAGCCGGCTTGCTGTTCCGCTATTTTAATAAACAACTGCAAAAACTGACACAAAAAGCCGTATCCTTTATCGGTTTACGGGCCACGCTGTTTTTGATTGTATTTATTTTGGGGATGACCTCCAGTTTAATTACCGCCATTATCGCGGCACTTATTTTGTCCGAAGTGGTTATGATGCTCCCCCTCAACCGGGAAGGCCGTACCCGCATGGTGGTATTTACCTGTTATTCTATCGGTTTGGGCGCGGTGCTTACCTCTATCGGCGAGCCGTTGGGCACGGTGGTACTTTCCAAACTTTCCGGCGAGCCCCACAATGCGGATTTTTGGTTCTTAATTGAACATTTGGGTTGGTACATTTTGGGCGGCGTGGTGGTTATGTCCCTATTGGCCAGCTCCATCCGCGCGGACACCATTAAACACGCCCCCGGCGTAAAGGAAGAAGCCTCCGCCGCGGACGAACACTCCGTTAAGAGTATTGCCGTACGGGCCGGGAAAATTTACCTGTTTGTGATGGCGCTTGTATTTTTGGGCGACGGCTTAAAACCGCTGGCCGAAATTACCATTAAAAAATTATCCGCCTCTTTCCTGTATTGGATTAATATGCTCTCCGCCGTGTTGGATAACGCCACCTTGGCCGCTATTGAGGTGACGCCGGACATCCACACCCGGGAACTTACCTTCCTGCTGATGAGCTTGATTATTTCCGGCGGCATGCTGATTCCGGGCAACATTCCCAACATTATTTGTGCCTCCAAACTGGGCATTAAAAGTAAAGATTGGGCCAAACACGCCTTGGGCATTGGCGGGGCGTTATTAATTGCCTACTTTATTATTTTGAGCGCGGTAGTTAAATAAACCGCCGCTTGCTTGCTTTGCCGCACGCCTGAACAGGGCGTGCGGTTTTTTATTCTAACTACTTTTTGTGCAGACACCGGCGCTATTTTTTATATAATTTATTTATATATATACAACCAGGGAGAGGGATTAATGAAAATTCATTCTTTTAACGTACAGCCCAATTTGCCGGAAAGCATTAAATTTCTGGAAGAATTGGCTAATGATATGTGGTTCACTTGGAACTGGCAGGCCATTTTGCTTTTTGTACAAGTAGACCCCAAACTTTGGACGGCCTCCAAACGCAACCCCAAATGGTTTTTGGGCTGCGTACCGCAAAAACGCTTTGAAGAACTCAGCAAAGACCCGGAATTTGTAGCCAACGTCAACCGGGTGAAAGAAGCCTATTACCAATACAAAAAAAATCCGCAAACGTGGTACCAGCAAAACCGCCGCGAAAACGGCAACCTGCTGACCGCGTATTTTTCCATGGAATACGGCATTGGCGAAGGCTTGCCGATTTATTCCGGCGGCCTGGGGATGTTGGCGGGCGACCATATTAAATCCGCCAGCGATATGGGCATGCCCATTATCGGCGTAGGTTTATTTTACAAACAAGGTTATGTGCGCCAAGTATTAAACCGCGAAGGCTGGCAAAACGAAGAATACCCGGATAACGACTGGGCCCACATGCCGGTTGAACGCGTGCAAGACAAAAACGGTAAAGATATTACCGTGGATATTGAATTGGGGCAAGAACATGTAAAAGCCTGCATTTGGCGCGTGCCCGTGGGGCGCACCTCGCTGTACTTATTGGATACCAACTTGCAGGAAAACACCCCGGCCCAACGCTTAATTACCGAAAAACTCTACGGCGGCGACCGCGAAAACCGCATCCGCCAGGAAGTGGTATTGGGTATCGGCGGCGTGAAAGCCTTGGCCGCGATGGGCATTAAACCCACCGTTTACCATATTAACGAAGGCCACAGCGCGTTTTTGCTTTTCCAACGCATTATTGAAATTATGCAAGAAAAACACCTGTCTTTTGCCCAAGCACGCGAAATCGTCTGGGCCAGCTCGGTGTTTACCACGCACACCCCGGTTATTGCCGGCAACGAACATTTTGACCCCATGCTCGTGCGCAAATATATGGAATCTTACGCCGGCAAAATGGGCATTACTTGGGAAGAATTTTTGAATTTAGGCAAGGAATTGCCCTCCTCCTCCACTTACTGCATGACGGTAGTGGCTTTGCGCTTAACGGCGTTTGCCAACGGCGTAGCCAAACTGCACGGCAAAGTAAGCCGGGAAATGTGGCAAAACCTCTGGCCTACCTTGCCCGTGGGCGAAGTGCCGATAACCAGCATTACCAACGGTATTCACAGCGCGTCCTGGATTTCCCACGAACTCAACGAACTGTACCGCAAATACCTGTTCAATAACGACCAAATGGGCGAAATTGACGCCTCGGACACCAAAGCCTGGGATAAATTGGACGACATCCCCAATGCCGAACTTTGGCGCGTACACACGATTCGCAAGGAAAAACTGATTGATATGGCCCGCGGCCGCCTGCGCCGCCAGCTCACCCGCCAAGGGTTAGACGTTATGACCGTCAACAAAGCGGGCAAAGTGCTTAAAAAAGACGTTTTAACCATCGGTTTTGCGCGCCGCTTTGCTACTTACAAACGCGCCACCTTGCTGTTTAAGAATTTGGACCGCCTGGACAAAATCGTCAACAATCCGCAACGCCCGGTGCAGTTCATTTTTGCGGGTAAAGCCCACCCGGCCGATACCCAGGGCAAAGAATTTATCAAAACCATTGTAAATATCGCCCAGAACGACCCGCGCTTCAAAAACAAAATTGTATTTGTGGAAGACTACAATATGAACACCGCCCGCTACATGGTGCAAGGGGTAGATGTGTGGCTCAACAACCCGCGCCGCCCCATGGAAGCCAGCGGCACGAGCGGCATGAAGGCGGCCTTAAACGGGGCGCTGACCCTGTCTATTTTAGACGGTTGGTGGGATGAAGTTGGCCCGTGCGAATTTGGTTGGTCTATCGGCGGGGCGGAAAAATACGCCTCCGAGGCCGAACAAGACGCGGTGGAATCCGACGCGCTTTACAACTTAATTGAGCAAGATATTGCCCCCGCGTATTACGCCAAAGGGGAAGACGGCATTTCTCTGCCGTGGCTCTCTTTAATGAAAGACTCCGTCAAACATATTGCGCCGTTCTTTAACACCAACCGCATGGTTAAAGAATATTACGAGCGTTTTTATGTGCCGGCCAACAACGCCGGGGCCGTATTGGCACAGGACGGCAAAGCCGCCCAAGTGGCCGATTGGCGCAAGAAAATTGCCGATAACTGGTACCGCGTAAACGTAGTGGATATTACCCCCAAACTGGAAACGCCTATTTTAATGGGCGATAAGGTGGCGTTTAAGGCCCGCGTTTTCTTGGGCAACCTGACCCCGGAAGACATCCAGGTGGAACTGTATTTAGGCCAACGCGGCTCTTTGGGTGACATCGTTAAAGAAGACGCCGTGGATATGACCTGCACCGGCAAAGAAGGGGACGCTTATATTTACGAAGTGCAAGTTTCCCCCGTCAACAGCGGCCGCCAGGACTATGCCCTGCGCGTTTTGCCCGCCAACAAAGATATTCCCAACGTGCTTACGCCGCTCTTTATCCGCTGGGAAGACTAACCGAACCCTTATAAAAAAGGCCGGAACGATATGCAAATATCTTCCGGCCTTTTGTTTGGAGTATGCAAACTATGCTCAACATTGTACTTGTCAACCCGGAAATCCCCTTTAATACCGGCAATATCGGCCGCTCCTGCGTGGCCACCGGCACTATGTTGCACCTGGTAGGGAAACTGGGTTTTAAGATAGAATCTAAAGAAATCCGCCGTTCCGGCCTGGATTATTGGCCCAACCTCAACTACCGCCGTTATGCGGATTGGGAGGAATTTTTAGCCGTGAATCATCCGCAAGAAGAAAACTTATTCTTCCTTTCCACCAAAGGCACCAAAAGCTATTGGGATGCCCGCTTTGAAGATAACAGCTACCTGGTTTTCGGGGCGGAGTCCTGCGGGCTGCCGAAAGACTTTTACACCCGGTATAAAGACCGCCTGTATACTATCCCCATGACGGGCCCGGTGCGCTCGCTAAATTTATCGTCTTCGGCCGCCGTAGTTTTGTTTGAAGCGTTGCGCCAAAACCGCAAATAAGTTTTCAGCAGTTAGCACATAATAAAAACCCGCCTGCAACATACAGGCGGGTCATTTTTACCTTTCCTAAAAAATGTTAACGGCCCCAACCAATGGCATCACATATCCGGTCGGCTTGTTTGTTGCCACTGTCCGCAATACAACTGCGTCTGGTCACGGCGCCATTCGCCAGCATTATGGACAGCGTATATCCGGCCTTTTTACTTTTTATAGAAAGAATAACCGTACCATAAATCGGCTGCACTTTGAGTGGTTCAAAATGCTGTTGTTTGGCCGAATCCGTCCCAGCGGCCAAAAAATCCTTTATGTTGGCATAAGAGCCCTCTTGCATCATATAATAGCCGTTGGCTTGGTCTGCCGCCAAAGTTAAATCGTTAATCCCCTCCTGTGCGCGGGCTTTTTCCATAGCGGTTTTATATTTAGGCACACTCGCCACCACCAACAAAGAAACAATAATCATCACAATCAATAACTCAATTAACGTAAAACCTTTTTGCATAAAAAACCTCCGTATTTTTGGGGGTCATAAAAAACCCTTCTTGTTATAGTATAATTCTTTTTGGCCCTGTTGCCACTTATTTTTTATAAAATAACCCTAATGAACGCAAAAAAACTGTTTTGGCTCCTCTTTTTACTCAACCTGTTTAACTATATAGACAGGCAGGTTTTGTTTTCCGTTTTTCCCCTCTTGCAGGCGGATTTACACATTACAGACACCCAACTGGGCACCTTGGCCAGCGTATTTATGCTGGTGTATATGCTGTATGCCCCGCTGGTGGGCTACTTTGCGGACCGCACCCAACGCCAAAAATGGATTGGCGCCAGTGCGCTTATTTGGAGCGCCGCCACCATGGCTTGCGCTTGGGTGAAAAATTACGCCGCCTTACTGACCGCCCGCGGGCTCATTGGCGTGGGCGAAGCCGGATTTACCACCATCGCCCAGCCGTTTTTGGCGGAGAACTTCCCCAAAGAAAAACGCGCCACCTTACTGGCCTATTTTGCGTTAGCGTTGCCCATAGGCAGTGCGCTGGGCTATTTGGCCGGAGGAGTGATTGGCCAGCACTGGGGGTGGAGAGCGGCCTTTATGTTGGTGGGCGTGCCGGGCCTGTTTTTGGGGTTGCTGGCGCTGACTAGAATAAAAGACACGTTCCGCCTGGCCCAATCCCCGCGGGATAGGGCGCGCCGGGTGGATTATTTGATATTACTGCGCAACAAAGCGTTTATTTTTTTATGTTTGGCGCATGCCATGGGCACTTTTGCATTGGGCGGATTTTCCGCGTGGTTGCCCACTTATTTCCACCGTTTTTGGGGTTTTTCGGTTTCGCGGGCAGGGTTGGTTTTTGGCGCCATGGTGGTAGTGTGCGGGGCCCTAGGCACATTTTTTGGGGGCAAACTGGCGGATAAACTCTTAAAAAAGACCCATTTAGCGTATTTTATTACTATTTTTGCTAGTTTTTTACTGGCCTTTCCGTTTGCGGCAGGAGCCGTATTTTGTGCGAAACTGCTTCCGGCACTGCTCTTGTTGGCCGGAGGAATTGTGTGCATTTTCCTGCCCATGGGGCCCATCAGTGCGGCCCTGGTGGCGCTGACCCGCACGCGGGTACGCTCCATGGCGTTTGCAGTAAATATTTTTATTATTCACGCGCTGGGGGATGCTGTTTCCCCGGTGCTGTTAGGCAAGGCGTCGGATATTTGGGGCTTAAAAACGGCCATTTTGTTTTGTTCGTTCGCCGTGCTTCCGGCCTGTTTGTTTACGCTCTGCTCCGCTTGGTTCGCCCGCAAAAGCGGCCGCCTGCGCGAGTATTTAACCCCCAAAACGGAAACAAAATAATAAAAAACGCGGGGAAACCGTTTCGTTCCCCCGCGCCGGAAATATCAAACGCCGGTGCTAAAGCGCAATTTGCAACTTGCGCGCCAAGGCTTTCAGCACATCTTTGGTGGCTTTTTCCTTGCCTAAGCCTTTCAAGGCCAGGAAAACAAACTCCTGCGCGCGGGTAATATCCGGCGTAAAGCCGAAGATTTCCATATAATTCATAAACTCCACCACTTTCATAGCGGCGGCACTGTCCGACGGATTGCGCGCAAACGCAAACGCAAGCAGGGTCAGTTTTTCGCTCACCACCCGGGTTAAATCCGCATTAGCCACATTTAAGCCCAAGGTTTTTACGTCTTCCATTAATTCTTCTATGGCGTTTACGTCCAATTCTTTCGCGCGGAACTCCGCCTTTAAGTCACTCGTCAGCACAAAGTCGGCCACCGTTAAAAACGGCGCCGGCAGGGGCGTGCCGATATATTGCAAACCGCGCACCACCGGGTATTGTTCTTCAAAAATTTGGGTGAATTTTTTGTCCGTGTCTTCGTACACTTTATCCAACACCAAATCAATCACCTTGCGCTGTACGTCCTTAAATAAATCCGTCAGCGCGTACACCGTACCAAACCGCTTGCGGATAAGTTGCGCACATTCGTCATAACGGCCCTTTTCAAAAGATGTTTTTAAGGAAGCAAACAGCGCCTCTTTATCGGCCGGCACATTTGCCGCCGCGCACAAAAACGCCGTGGCCCCTTGCTGTAAAACGGCAAACGCAAAACGGCGTACTTCCAACGTGACGGCGGAAGAAAGTTTCATTTCCCCATAATACAAATGGTTGGCGGGTGCGCTTAACAAAACCGGCTTAAAATCTTCCACCCGGCAATCATAGGCTTGTTGCGGGTTTTGGGTTTTATCCGTCAGCACCGCCACCGCGTGCTGGGCGGCCACTTTTTCAAGCGGCATTTTTTGCGGCAACACAAAGCGCGTGTAAACCACCGCTCCGTTTTTCAAATCCCGGATATTGCTGGGGGCCGCTTCCAAACGCTTGATAAATTCCGGCTCCAAATCCACGCCGCTCATGCGTTTATTTAACTCCGCCGCCCGCGCCGCGTACTGCATAATTTGCACGGTTTCAATCCCGCTGATTTCGTCAAAAAACCAACCGCAGCTGGTGTACATCAGCATAGCAAAGCGTTGCATTTCCAGCAGGCAGAGCGCGCCGGAACGGTCATTCCAGGCTTTCTCTGTGGCGTGGCGCAGGAAAAAGCGGTGTTGGGCATCCAAACTGCGGTCCAAAACCAATTCAATATATTCGTCACGCGCCTGCCACGGGTCCTTAAAATACTGGGCGCCCACCGTGTTAAATGTTTTAACCATTTCGTCGCGGAGCCAGTCCAAGGCTTCGCGCAAAGGCTTACGCCATTTTTGGTGCCAACCGCGGTGCATGCCGGAGTTGCAACCGCAATCGGCCCGCCAACGCTCCACCCCGTGAAAACAACTCCACGACGTATTTTCAAAAATCTGCGCTTCATACTGGGGCGGATTTTTGGCTAAAAACTCCCCGTAAACCGTCACTTGCACATCTGTTTTTTCTTCCACATATTTTAAGCAGTAGGCCAGGGCCATATCGGCAAATTTTTGGTGGTGGCCGTATGTTTCTCCGTCGGTGGCTATGTGCATCAGTTGCGCTTCTTCGCCGGAGTTATAAGTGCTTAACAACCGCCCGGCAAAAGTTTCCCCGCTTTTTAGCGTGTCCGAAAAAGCAATCCCCTGGGAAATCGGCCCGTCGTAAAAGAACAGGGCAATTTTGCGCCCGCTGGGCAGTTGGCACTGGTACGCCCGCTTGGGGTCTACCCGGCCGCCGGAAACATCCTGCCACTGCGTTTGGCCGATAGGGCGCACGCGCGCGCATTGGCCCGGCGCTAAAATTACAAATTTCATGCCACATTCCGCCAATACTTCCAGCGTTTGCGTATTGCAGGCGGTTTCGGCCAACCACAAGGCTTCCGGCTCCCGCCCAAAGCGCTTCTTAAAATCAGCAATACCCCAACGCACTTGGGTATATTTGTCCCGCTCGTTGGCTAACGGTAAAATAATGTGGTTATACGCCTGGGCAATCGCGCTGCCGTGGCCGGAAAAATTTTCCCGGCTGAGTTTATCGGCCTCCAAAATGGCCCGGTATACTTCCGGCTCTTTGCGCTCCATCCAGGATAAAAGCGTCGGCCCGAAGTTAAAGCTGATACGGGCGTAGTTATTAATTAAATCGGTTAATTGCTGTTTGCCGTCTAAAACGCGCGCCAACGCATTGGGCGCGTAGCACTCCGCGCAAATGCGGGAGTTCCAATCGTGGTACGGGGCGGCGCTGTCTTGGATTTCTATTTCGTCCAGCCAGGCGTTCTCCCGCGGGGGTTGGTAAAAATGTCCGTGTATGCAAAGATATTTCATATATATATTTATAGCAATTAATGCTAGAATATGCACAGGAAGTGCTTTCCCGCCGTAGAAACCCTTGATTATTGACGGACGGCGGTTATACTAAAAGTAGGGAGTAGTAATTCCCATTATCGCCGAGGTGCGCTTATGAAAAAAACATTTATTTTGGATACAAACGTCTTGCTGCATGATGTAAACTGCCTGCACGCATTTGAGGATAACGCCATCATTATCCCCATGGCCGTGATTGAAGAACTGGATAATTTCAAAAGCGAAGGAGATACCCGTGGGAAGAACGCCCGCATGGTATCGCGCGCGCTGGACGAAATGCGCAAGCTGGGGCACTTGAACGAAGGCGTCACACTGGGCGGCGGAGGCACCTTAAAAATTGAATTGGACAAGCCCAACATTTTGCCGCAGTCTTTGTCCTTCAATAAGGCGGATAATTCTATTTTGAATATTGCCTACACGCTGGCTAAAAAAGAGGGCGCTTATAAAAAAGACCACGCCCCGGTAATTGTGGTGACCAAAGATATTAATATGCGCCTGAAAGCCGAAGCCCTGGGCCTGGACGCGCAAGACTACACCACCGATAAAGTAAATGTGGACGAGCTGTATACCGGCATGGCGGAAATGGAAGTTTCTTCCGAACAAATTGACGAATTTTACCGCCACAAAAAACTGCCCATTCAAGACGGTTTATATTTCCCGAACGAATTTATTATTCTAAAGGCCAACGACGGCAGTAAAAAGTCGGCCATGGGGCGCGTGGCCAACAACGGCGAACTTTGCATCCGGCCGCTATCCTCGCAAGAGCCTGTGGCCTGGGGCATTAAACCCCTCAATAAAGAACAGCGCTTTGCCATGGAATTACTGCTGGACGACAGCTTGGATATTGTCACCCTGGTAGGCACCGCCGGCACCGGTAAAACCTTAATTACGCTGGCCACCGGCTTGCAACGCACCATGGACGAAAACGCCTACCGCCGTTTGGTGGTGTGCCGCTCCATTGTGCCGGTGGGGAAAGACTTGGGTTTCCTGCCCGGTACCAAAGAAGAAAAACTGGAAGCCTGGATGGGCGCCATTTATGACAACCTGGCCTTCCTGGCGGACCGCAAAAACCCGGACGAAGGCGAAGAAAAAGCCCACTATCTGTTAGATAGCGGCAAGATTGAAATTGCCTCCGTCACCCACATGCGCGGGCGCTCGCTCCCCGGGCAATATATGATTGTGGACGACGCCCAGAACCTCACCCCGCACGAAATGAAAACCATTCTTACCCGCGCGGGCGAAGGCACCAAAGTAGTGGTCACGGGGGACCCGTACCAAATTGATACCCCGTATTTGGATGTGGAATCCAACGGGCTGACCTATTTGGTAGACCGCATGAAAGGCCAAAAAAGCCACGGGCACATTACGTTTACCAAAACGGAACGCAGCCGCCTGGCGGATTTGGCTTCCAAATTACTGTAAACACGTTGTTTTGCACTTTACGCCAAGGGCCTACTTTTTGGTAGGCCCTTTGGCCTATATAAATTGGGTCCAAACGGCACTGGTTAAAAATCCGTTTTTTTCTATAATATATAGAGAGGGAGTCTATATACAAAGGATTTGCTTATGAAAACTTTTATCAGCCGCGTATTAATTGTCGCTTTTACTTGCAATATTTTATTGCCCAATCCGGCCGTTTTTGCCCAGCCGGTTCCCAAGGGGAACGACGTTTTGGTGGCGCCGTGGAATAAGGCCATTCAAACCCCCACCGCCGGGCAACTGCCGGCCACTACGGATATTTACGGCCAAAAACAAGAAGAATACAACGCCCAGAGCGACCAACGCCGCATTAAACGCGGGTTGGATAAAAGTGATGCCCAAATCAACCAATTTTTAGCCAATGGCGATAAAAACAGCCTGGTAGATTTTTTAACCAAAAACGAGCTTCCCAAAGACGGCATCCAATTAGGAATGCAAGAATACGTCCCGGGATTGTTTTTCACCCACCAATCGCAAGAATCGGCCAAAGCGGCGTTAGGCAGCTTAAACAAGCTCTATAATGACGGCCAGGTAGATTTGGCGGATTTGACCGCTTTATTGGGCGCGCCGTCCCCCCAAATTGCCAGTTGGGCCACCGATATTTTACAGGCCGAATTTTCCGTGCAGGACGACACCGACCTGGAAACCTTTTATTTGCTGTTATCCCTCACGCCGGACGTGCAAAAAGCGGCCTTAAAACGCTTAAACGCCCTGGAACAGCAGCCGCTTTCCGAGCGGGACGGCCTGCCCGGGTTTTCCCTGCTTAAAAAAGTAGCCGGTAAGCAAGTGGAATCCCAAGAAAGCGTGGCTTTGCGCGGGAAACTGGAACTTTTACTGGCCGGATTAGCCGCTAATTACCAAACGGTACTCCAACAACAATGGTTCAAACCGCTCCTTCAGTATGAAAACATCCTCAAAGGCGCGGCGGGAGAAGACGGGGCCAACTATACCGTTCTGAACGACTCGTTCCAACCGTCTTTTTATGCCCAACGCAAAGAAGCCCTGCTGAAAAGTATGGACTACTGGCGCACCTTAAAAGAAGTAGTGGATAACGAGCCGAACGCCGCCCGCCTGATGAATGCGGATTACGCCTCCGTAGCGCTGATGAAATACGACGGCGTGGCCGGCTTTAGAAAAGTGATAGACTTTTTGGACAGCCAAAACAAAAACTTAAACGGCACCAAACAACAAAACAATTTAGACCCGGCCAACTTTGCTATCTTAAACACGGTATTTAATAACTTTGCCGCGCTTTATTTACCTTTGATAGAAAGCCGGGATACGGCCCTGCCCGCCAAGCAAAAAAATGAAATTATCAACGCGCTGGCCCATTACGCCAACCACGGCTCCGCGGCGGTGCAAGTATTGGCGCTTTCCCTGTTATCCAAAATGTACGAAGCGGCCGGCCCTAAATGGACGCGCGGGAAAGGCAACGACAATGGCGCCAAAGGCGGCCCGGCCTTAAACAAAAACCAGGCCAATCAAGTAGCCGATAAATTAAAAGATTTTTACTGCCGTTTAGATATGGCGGCAGACCGCCCGGTGCTGAACCTGAACGCAGATAAAAACTTGGAAATGCGCACCCAGTTGGCGCAAGCGTACAACCGTATCCGCCGGGACGCGCAGGGTAATGTGGTAAACGCCCAGACCCCCAATGCCGAGCCGTACATCACCCACAATGGGAAGCGCTACTATATGAAATTGATATTGCAAGCCTCCCCCATAGAAGGCGGCAAGCAACACGCCGCCGGCGGATGGTATTGGGCTACCCGCGATAATAAAATTTTACGCAAGCTCAACCCGCAGGAAGCCAAAGCGGCCGCCGATTATAAACGCTGGGGCAAGTGCTATGTCCGCACCGGGGCAGAGCCCCAAAAATTGGGCTTAGCCGCCAGCGAAAACAAAGACGACCTGATGTGGTTTATTTTATCCTGGGTAGCCATTGGCGGCGTGTTTAATGTCATTGGCAAAGGGGTATCGGCCACCGGCAACGCCTTGCGTTTGGCAAGCCAGGCCCGCAAAGTGCCCTTGGGGCAACGCTTGGCGTACATCCGCAGTTTTACCCAACAAGCCCGCCAGGCCAACAAATTATCTAAAGAATTATCCCAAATGGGGGTGCGGGTGGAACGGGTCGCCCAACGGGCGGACGGCTCCACGGTTGTCACCAACGCGCTGAAAGACGTAAACCCCAAAGGCATTACGCAGGGTTATAAAATTACCCAGCGCTTCCCGGGCGGCAAAACCGTGACCCATAAAATCGCGGGGGAAGTAGTGGTCCGCCCGACCACGGCCGCCGGCAAACTGCCGGTAAAAGCCAACGCCAAAGAAACTATTTCTTCCGTCACGGATTTGGTGGATAAATATGTGACTAAAATTCCGCAAGGGGCATCCAAACAGGCGTACCAGGAAGCCCTGGCCACGGAAAATTTATTCAAAGCCGGGTTGGAAGAACTGACTAAAGGCGCCAAAGAAGCACCGATTTGGATTGATTTTTCCAACACGTCTTATGTTCCCACCAACTATCTGGGGGTGCCGTACACCAAACCGGTGCGTTTAGACGTTTTGGAAGCCATGTCCCAACCGGGCACGGTACTCAACGCGGCGCTTTCCAAACCCGGGGAATATGTGTTAAAGTACGTCAAAAATATCGGTACGGCCATGGGCGGCTTCGCTGTGGCAGACGTAGCTTTGCACCCGGTACAGGATATGCTGGACGGTAAATACCAATCCGCGCCGGAAGGCTCCCCCTGGTATTACGGCCCCGTTAATTATTGGAACAATATGGTTTCCCCGTTGCTTACCAAAGGCGGCTATGCCGAAACCATGGGTTCCTCCATCATTTTGCCGTTTTCTTTAATGAATAAAGGGGTACAGGCTTCTTGGGACGCCATTACCCAATCTGCCCCGATTACGGCAAAGGAAGCGCAGCAACAAGTGGAGCAAAACCCGTATATCCAAAAATATAAAAAAGAAGCGGATAAACGCCAAGCCGAATTTGATGAAGATATGAACCGCCTGATTGTGGCCTGGCAAGAAAGCCAACGCAACCCGGACGATATGTCTGCCGCCAACGAATATTTTGCCTTAGTAAGCCAATATGAGGGCAAATACGCCAACAACACCCAAAACAGCTTCAACCAGAAATGGGCGTTCGTCACGCGGTGTTTGGCGGAAGGCATTAACCCGTATGACTACCAAAAACAGGTGGATGAAAACGGCGTAGCGCAAGATGCCTGGTTGCAATTCGGCAATTAATTCATACATACACCTCGCGGGCACTTTTTGAGAAGTGCCCGCCTTTTTTGGGCTTAAAACCAGGCCGCCGGGCTTTTCCTCCACGCCACGCCGGGCCACACCACACCACGCCACACCGCGCCCGGGCCGCAGTTTCCTTTTTATCCCTAAAATCCAGGCGCCGGGTTATCGCGCCCCAGCAACTATCCGGCCTTCAAACAGCGGCCAGTGTATATGCAGGGGCAAAATATAAGTTTTTCCCCCGCACCGCACGGCCTTAAAACAGCCTTGTTTTTTGTTTACAAAGCCACCAAAAAGGAGCCCTCTTATTCGTAAGAGGGCTCCTTTTCTAACCGTTTCCAAAGGCTTAATGCAAGCCGCACTTGCAAACGTGGTCTTTTTCGTACAGTTCCAAACTTTCCTTTTCCTGCGGTTTATATTCACCGGTGCGGCGGATAAGTTCGTCAAAATCAATGGTTTTGGAGGGGAACATCGGGCCGTCCACACACGCAAAACGCACCTTGCCGTCCACCGTCACGCGGCAGCAACCGCACATCCCGGTACCGTCCAGCATAATGGGGTTCAAACTGGCGTGCGGCTCAATGCCCAGCCGCTCCATTAAGCGGGAAGTAAATTTCATCATGGGAATCGGCCCGATAATAAACCCGGCGTTGATTTTTTCGCCGCCGTCCGCCAACGCTTGCAGGGCGTCCGTCACCATGCCTTTTTGGCCGTGGGAGCCGTCGTCCGTGGCGCATACGGTGACGTCGGACACCGCGCGCATTTCTTCTTCCAAAATCAGCAAACTTTTCGTGCGCGCCCCTAATACGGACACCACCCGGTTCCCCGCCTGCTTAAACGCGCGGGCAATCGGGAATACTTCCGCAATCCCTACGCCGCCGCCCACAACGGCCACCGTGCCGTAATTTTTAATTTCCACCGGCGTACCCAGCGGGCCCGCTACGTTCGCAAAGCGCTCACCTTGCGCCAGGGAATTAAACATCACGGTAGATTTACCAATCGCCTGGATAATGACCGTAATGGTGCCTTTTTGCGCGTCCCAATCCACCAGGGTCACCGGCACTCTTTCGCCGGTTTCGTTCGCGCGCAAAATAACAAATTGCCCGGCTTTGGCCGTTTTGGCCACCAGCGGTTTGTAAATGACAAATTTGGTGACGACATCACTTAAATTTTCTTTTACTAAAATGGTATTTTCTTCCATATTATTTTCCCCCTTTCAAGTAGGCGTCAATGCGCCCGGCGGCTTCCAGGCCGTCTTTCATAGCCAACAGCACGGTAGCGCCGCCGCGGATAATATCCCCCCCGGCAAACACGCCCGGCAGAGAGGTGGCCCCGTTTTCGTCCAGTTCCAACACCCCGCGCGGCGTGGTTTTTAAGCCCGGCGTATGTTTGGGCAAAATGGGGTTGGGTTTCTGCCCGATTGCCACAATAACGGTTTCAACTTCCTGCACAAAATCAGAGCCCGGTATTTCCACCGGCCGGCGGCGGCCCCGTTCATCCGGCTCGCCCAGCTCGTTGCGGGTAAAGCGAATCCCGGTCACGCAGCCTTTTTCGTCCTGTAAAATTTCTTTCGGCGTGACTAAAAATTCAAACTTGATGCCTTCTTCTTTGGCGTGCTCCACTTCCGCGGCGCGGGCGGGCATTTCGGCGGCACTGCGGCGGTAAGCAACCGTCACTTCGTCCGGCCCCAAGCGCATGGCACAGCGGGCGGCATCCATGGCGCTGTTTCCGGCGCCCAACACCACTACGCGCTTGCCCACTTTAATCGGCGTATCGGTCTGCGGGAATTTGAACGCCTGCATCAGGTTAATGCGGGTTAAAAACTCGTTGGCGCTGTATACGCCCACGCCGTTTTCCCCGGGCACCCCCGTCATGGTGGGCAGACCCGCCCCACTGCCGATATACACGGCATCATATTCTTTCCGTAAATCTTCCACCGGGATAGTGACCCCGGCCAAAACGTCCGTCTTAAATTTTACGCCCATGGCCTGCACGGTTTCAATTTCGCGGTTGATAACTTCGCGCGGCAAACGGAAAGACGGAATCCCATAGCGCAGTACCCCGCCGTATGCGTGCAGGGCTTCTAACACGGTCACGTCGTGCCCCAAGCGTTTGAGCTGGGCCGCACACGCCACCGAAGACGGCCCGGAGCCGATACACACCACTTTTTTACCGGTGGGAGCCGCCGTTTGCGGGGCTTTCAACAAGCCCTCTTTGCGGGCCGTATCGGCCACATAGCGTTCCAACATACCGATATTTACAGAACCGAATTTGGCTTTTAATACACAGTGGCCCTCACAATGTTTTTCTTGCGGGCAGACGCGGCCGCAGATAGCGGGCAAGAGGCTGGTTTCCATAATTTTACTGGCGGCCTCGCCCACTTTACCGTCTTTCAACAGGGCAATAAACGCCGGGATTTGCACCCCCACCGGGCAGTTGGCCTGGCACTGCGGATTTTTACAATTCAAACAGCGCTCGGCTTCGGCCAGGGCTTCTTCTTTGGTAAAAATTTCGGCTACTTCTTCAAAATTATGCTTGCGCACTTCGGGTGCTTGTTGCTTGCCGTTGTGGCGCGGAGCGGACGGATTAGGCATAAAAAACCTCCTGCTAACGTAAAAATAAGATGGGCAAAAACACTTTTTGCCATTATACTATTTACACAGGGGTTTAGACCCCCTGTAATTGTTGTACAATATATATAACATTATAGCAAAGCAAAAGGAGGGGGACAGTATGTGCAATAAATGTAAATGTGCCGGAGCGGGGCTTGCCGCTTTCTTATTAGGTGCCGTCGTGGGTGCGGCGGCCGGGGTGTTGTTTGCACCGGCTAAAGGGGAAGTGACCCGGCAGAAAAGAAGCACATTCCATTTAATATTACAGACAAGAAGTTTATAGAAGCGTATTTTGATATTCTGCAC